>NZ_JBATKE010000230.1:0-4524 GCF_049669105.1 Eudoraea sp. | reverse complement strand
CGCAAATACAGTAAAAGGGCCGTCACTGCTCAATAATTCAACCAATCCTGCATCTGCTTGTATTAGAGCTTCTACAAGTAGACTTAGTTCGTCAACCGATTGCGCCAATTCTACAATATTGGGAACTTTCGGAGCTAAAATATCCAGGACTTCCTGAGGTAACAATACTTTGTTTATTACATGTACTACTCCATTGCTTGCTTCCACATCCGGGATAACAACGCTTGCATTGACATCCGTTGCATCTTCTATATGTACAGTTCCGTTCTTTAGGTTTATGCCTACATTTTCACCTTGTACAGTTGGTATTTCCTGACCGTCAAATAAATCTCCAGAAAAAGCTGCCGTTCCCGAAACTACATGATAAGTAAGGACTTTTACCAATAGTGCTTTCTCTTCTTCGGTATCAAAGTCGGCCAGGCTGTGATAATCATCACCTAAGGCATCCAGCAATGCAACGAATGCTTCATTTGTAGGAGCAAAAACGGTAAATGGACCTTCAGAGTTTAAGACGTCTACAAGACCAGCATTTGCTTCCAACAAGGCCTCCACCAACAAGCTTAGATCGTCTGTTTCAACTGCTATTTCTACAATGGTTTTCAAACTTAGCGAAGCAACAAAATCAAGAGCCACTTGTGGTAACAATACCTTATCTATGACATGCACTACGCCATTGCTTGCTTCCACATCTGGAATAACAACAACAGCGTTTTTATCTGTAGCATCTTGAATATGAACGGTTCCATTCTTTAGGTTTATACCTACATTTTCACCTTGTACAGTTGGTATTTCCTGACCGTCAAATAAATCACCTGAAAACGCGGCAGTTCCCGAAACCACATGATAGGTGAGGATTTGTACCAATAGGGCTTTCTCTTCTTCTGTATCAAAGTCGGCAAGGCTGTGATAGTCATCACCTAATGCATCCAATAAAGCTACGAATGCCTGATTTGTAGGGGCAAATACTGTAAAAGGACCCTCTGAACTTAGCGTCTCTACAAGTCCGGCATTGGCTTGTTGAAGGGCTTCTACCAGCAGACTTAGATCATCGGTTTCTACAGCTATCTCTACAATAGATTTAAGGCTTAAGGAAGTCACAAAATCAATTGCAGACTGAGGTAAAAGTACTTTGTCTATAATATGGGCCACACCATTGGACGAGGTGAAATCAGCACCAAGGATATTAGCATTTGTATCCGAGGCATCCCCGATAACAAATGTCTCATCTAAAGCTATAATTTCCACGCTATTTTCAGCTAAGGCGGTAGGAACATTACCGGCAGCAAGATCTGCGGCAAAAACTTCCGCAGGGATTACATGGTAAAGGAGAATATCTTTTAGTAGCATCAATTCTGCTTCAGTATCAAAATCATCCAATCCGTTGTAATCATCACCAAGTATTTCTAATAGTGCAACAAATGCATCATCATTTGGGGCAAAAACCGTAAATGGCCCGGCACTATTTAAGGTTTCAACAAGTTCGGCTTTGATTACCGCCGCCTCCAAAATGGAAAGACTCTCTGTCTTAACAACTAAATCTACCAAAGTACCTTCTTTATCATCTTCCCCATCATTCATTGCGTCAATAACAGTCTGTGGTATTAAAACTTTATCCACTACGTGGACAATCCCGTTGCTAACCGCAACATTCGGTATTACGACCCTGGCATCGGCTCCTGAAGCGTCCTTAATAAAAACGCCATTCTCTAATTTAACTTCCAGATTCTCTCCCTGCAAAGTAGCTATGGTCTGACCATTACTAAGTTCAGAAGAAGGCACCGCTCCACCAGCGAATACATGGTAGGTAAGTATGGTTGCAAGAAGTTCCTTATCTTCTTCTGAATCGAAATCTTCCAAAGAATCATAGTTTTCTAAACCATCAAGTAATTCGGAAAATGCTTCATTGGTTGGGGCAAATACGGTAAAAGGACCCTCACTACTTAGGGTAGTTACAAGGTCGGTACCTTCATTTTCATCAGCTTTTATTAGCGCCGCTACTAAGCTGCTTAGTGCATCCGTTTCTTGAGCAGTTGTGACTAAATTCTTAGCTGTGGTTCTTTCAGTAATCCCATCGTCATTTTTATCACAAGAGAGTACTATAAGTGATAGGATCGCAAACATTAGTATGCGCTTTAGTGTAGTAATTTTTTTCATCATAGTGTAGAGTTATTAATCAGTTTAAGTAATAATAATTAAATATTAAACAAAAATAATTTGACACAATATATATTGAATCTTATACCAGTTGTAGATCATTACAAATAATAATTAACAAATAGTGATAATATCGACATTCTAATAAAAGATAAAGCAACTTTAATATGGTTGCTTTTGTTTAATATAAATTAATAAAAGATTAACAAAATAATGATTATTATAAACCTAAGAATAAAAAAACTCCCTTGAAGTTCAAGGGAGTTCCAGCTATCAAATAATTGAATTAGTCTACTAAATCCAATACTATAATTAGTTCGTAGTATCAGGAAGTAGTACTGTGTCTAACACATGTATAACACCATTTCCTGCCTGAACATCAACGGCTATGATGCCTATACCTGTGTTACCTGCACCGTCCGTTACATCGGCTATATTTGGGTCTGTACCTGGCAACGTGATAGTTATATTGTCTCCTTCCAATGTAGGGGCGGTAGTGTCTCCATCAGGAGTTAAGTCACCTGAAGTAACATTGGCTCCACCCACTACGTGGTGCAACAAAACTTGTGTTAGAACAACTTCTCCCGGAAGGTCACCTAAATCAGTAAAAGCATCATTGGTAGGTGCAAAAACTGTAAAATCAGGATTAATCCCATCGGCATTACTACCTTCTGTTCTTGATAGAATACTAACAAAATCAGTTCCCGGTGTTAGCGTGGTTAATGCCTCCACTAAAGTAGAGAAAGTAGGATCTGCGGCTGCAAAAGTTACTACCGTAGGAATATCAATAACGGTATCAACTGCATGTATAATTCCGTTTGTCCCCACTACGTCCGCAGCAGTTACTGTAGAGATACCATTAAAAACAACTCCATCAGAAGTGTTGTAATATAGACTTAGGGCATTTTCTCCTGGTCCTGTTGCGCTCGTATTTGTATAACCGGCACCGCCAGCGACTAAGTCAGAAGATGTAACCACCCCATCAAGAACGTGGTTAAGTAAAATCTGAGAAAGTACTGCTGTATTCACACCACCTAAATCTGCACCATCAAGGAAAGTGCTGAACGCAGCGTTGTCTGGTGCAAGAACTGTAAAGGGACCATCACCACTTAAAACGTCAATCAAATCTCCGTCTGCAGCACCTAAGGCCACGGCTAAACTATTGAAATCTGCATTCGCTGCTGCATGAGCGAGGATTGAAGGGATAGGAATCACTGCATCAACAATATGTATTGTTCCATTAGAGGCGTCAATATCGGCGCCACCATCCGTAACGGCTGCAACATTATTAAAACGTACGCCATTAGAAGTATTAAAATAGATGCTAATATTATTTCCACCTGCTCCAGAAGCGTTAGTGCTGGCATATCCAGCTCCTGCTGCAGCTAAATCACCTGAAGTAATATCAGCTGATATGACATGGTTTAATAAAATTTCCGCCAAGACATCTGTTGGGACGTCATCCAGGGAACCAAAACCATTAGAAGCTAGGAAAGCTGTAAAAGCTGCATTCGTAGGGGCTAAAACAGTAAATGGCCCGTCTGTACCAAGCAAATCAACTAAATTCCCGTCTGCAGCCGAAAGTGCTGATACTAGTATACTAAGTTCGGGAGTACCTAAGGCGATTTCAACGATATTTTGCTCTTGCTCAATTGGAGGTTGACCACCATTGTCATCATCGGAACATGAAAACGTTATAGCTAGTACAAGAGTCGCTAGCATCGCTTTGAAAAAATTTGGACTTGATTTCATTTTTTAAATTTAAAGTTATAATTATTTATTAATGTTCAGCAAAATTAGAATAAAAGTTAAACAAAAAAATATATTTATAAAATGTTTAACATTCGAATATTAAAAGCTTGATAGAAGTTAAATAGGATTTTAAAACGATAATTTGATAAAATCAAATTAAGGATGTGGAAGTAACTAAATGGTTGCTTTTGTTTAATATAATAACTTAATAAATTAACAGTAAATATTAAACATTTTGTACTGTACTACTTTTTGGAGCATAAAAAAACTGCCGCAAAGACGGCAGTTAGAAGCTTTAAATTTTTGTTAGTCTACAAATCTAATTGGTTGTATCCGGGATCATTACTTCTGTAATAAGATGAATAACACCATTCGCGGCTTGTATATCGGCTACCGCTAATACGATTTCCGAATTGCCGGTACCGTCAGTAATTGTAATTAGACCGAGTGATAATGAAAATGTGATGTCGTCACCTTCAAGCGTAGTAACTGTTGATTCATCGGTAATAGCCTCAGAGCGAAGATTGCCATTGCTTACATGATGCTGAAGCACAGCGGTTAACAAATCCTCATCAATATCACTGACAGTATCCCAGTTGTCGTCAGTAGCCAGTAAGG
>NZ_JBATKE010000229.1:0-1707 GCF_049669105.1 Eudoraea sp. | reverse complement strand
ATCATTATTATAGATATTATTGCGCAGTCGTGCCTTGTCATAGTTTTTATTGGTTTCAGAACCCCGTCTAATTGGAGAGCCAATGGTATTTATGACCACAACGCCACCTCTGGCAATACTACCATATCTTACCGTACCTGCCAATCCTGATATTATTGCTACCCGGTCAATATTTTCCACTGTTAAAAAAGGAAGAGTTCTTAAGACCATTCCGTCTACATCATAAATTGCAGGAATTGCTCTACCCTTCAGTTGAGGCGCTCCTCCCCTAATATAAACTTCACCTCCCAAGCTATATACCCCGGCCGCTCTTCCCTTCAATGCGGTTATTACATCTATTGCTCCCGGATTTAAATCGTCGCCATCTACTAATTTTATAGAATATCCTACTCGGTTTGCGTCCAGATAACCAAAGGCTGTACTCAGGATATTCTTATTAACCCCATATTGTAATCTTAAATAATCCTGATTATTGACATTATTTTCTGCAACTACAACTTCTTTTAGAGCTTCGATGTTCATTTTCATTTCGATGTTTAATCTAGTAGTAACATCTTCCACCACTATTTCTACATTTTGCATTCCGGCATAATTGAAAACCAATACATCATATGGTTTAGCAGTTATAAAATATTTACCATTCTCGTCGGTAAACGTCTCTTTAAAGCTATTCTGAACTTGAACAGATACATTTTGGATTGGTGAGTTTCCTATGGTCACAACCCCCGAAATTTCATTAAGTCTATCTATACCATATGCCTGTAATGAAAAAATTATAGCGATAAGAACAAAAATCTTCTTCATAATACCCACATTATCTATTTTGAAACCCTACTACTAAATATAAAGAATATAAAGGAGTTTGCCAAAGCAGCTCATCCTTCTTCTTTAGTGGGTATTGTCACTTCCTTTTTGTCTGAAGAACTCAGCTCTTTTAAAAGTAGCGATCAAAATAAATTGAAGCGGTCTTCTTTTGAGGCAGTTGTGGCTTGAAGTTATTTTGAGTTTTTAATCTTTTATAAGATCAGTAGTAAATCCATCATATGGCAAATAATCCTTTTCTTATAGTTAAATAGTTAAAAATAAATTTGGTAGTACATTCTTAGGTAAAAGTATAATGGAAGCCAGCGAATAATACTTTTAGGATATAAAAAAGTATCGCTATAAGTGTTCTTAGAAGTTGATAATCATCAAAATAAACTTTAGCTTTGATTACTTCAGTGTAAATTAGTTTTGGATGATAGTACGTGTTTTAAAATACAGCTGTAAAACAAAAAAATTACTTTATTCAATACTTTTTTTTAGCATTTTGGCAATGTCTTCCTGCAAGGAGCAACCTAAAGAAAGTGAATCCGTTGAAGAGGTTGCTGCTATCAATTATCTGGAAGAATCAACCGAATCTTTTGACGAACGCATGAGGTGGTGGCGCGATGCCCGTTTTGGAATGTTTATCCATTGGGGGCCCTACTCGGTACCTGCAGGGATTTATAATGGCAAAGAAGTTGATGGTACGGGCGAATGGATAATGAATAGTGCTCCAATTCCCATATTGGAATATGAAAAATATGCAAAGCAGTTTAATCCCCAGAAATTCGACGCAAAAAAATGGGCCCGGACAATGAAGGAAGCAGGCATGAAATATATGGTGATCACCTCCAAACACCATGATGGTTTTGGCCTATGGGATTCAAAAGTATCTGATTATGA
>NZ_JBATKE010000228.1:0-5925 GCF_049669105.1 Eudoraea sp. | reverse complement strand
CTTACCCAGACGGAAGGCTCAGAAATTATACTGGATCTGAAGCAGGGAATAAATACCCTAAAAGTATCTACTAATTTTCCTTGTCAGGGTGCATATGATGATACTGTCTTTATTCCAGCTGTTCCAGCTATATATCCAAATCCGGTAGTTGAGACTTTAAATATATTTTTAGGACCAACTTTAGATCCTGTAGACATTACCGTTTTTGCATCTGACGGCCGCTTTATTAGCAGTCAAAGGTATACTAGAAATGAGGATACACTTACGCTTAATTTTGCTGGATTACCTTCAGGACTGTATTATGTAAATGTCAGAGGCGGAACTTTTAAAGGAACTTATAAAGTGTTGAAGCGATGAGAGTTGTTATAGTAGTTTTCATAAGCCTGCTTTTTACAGCCTGTAAAAAGGACTCACCCAAGCCACCTTCTGCCGCGGTTTTAACTTCCCCTTTACAGAACTCGCTATGTACAACAGGGGTAAGCATAACTCCAACAACAAGCAGGGTAGAGTTCAAGTGGCAGACCGCAGACAACACAAACACTTATGAATTAAGGGTAACGAATGTTTTAACTGATATTACCCAAACGGTTAGTACGCAATCTACCAGTGCTGAACTCACCATTGAAAAAGGAACTCCTTTTTCGTGGTTAGTTATTACCAGGAATACGGAAGTGCAGGAAACTGCATCAAGTACAACCTGGCAGTTTTTCAATGCCGGTTCCCAAATTACCCATGCTCCCTTTCCGGCACAAGTAATAGCTCCTTTATCCGGGGCTTCGATGGTGCGTGATATCAACGGAGAAATCGTTTTGGAATGGTCCGGGGCAGATGTTGATAATGATATTGTAGGTTATGAGATATTCCTTGATACTGTGTCTCCTCCACAGGTTTTAGTAGCTTCGCCTGCAGCTTCTGTCTCCAGCATTGAAATAAATACTACAGCTAATACGGTATATTACTGGAAGGTGATCACCAAGGATGCTGAGGAGAACAGTTCAGATTCAGGTATTTATTCTTTTCGGGCGCTATAAACTCTTAGCTTTTTGTTAGTAGTCCTTGTCAGTGTGATGAGGTATGCTAGGTATTGTTATACTCATTCATGGTTATCTTTACTCCGGCAAGGACAAAAGATGCGATAAGCTCAGCGGCTCTCTCCAGCCGTTCAGGTAGTGCTTGTTTTTCTTCGTCATTCCATTTTCCAAGAACATAGTCTACTTGTCTTCCTTTGTTAAATTCAGAACCAACTCCAATTCGCAATCGGTTGTAATTCACAGTTTGCAAGCTGTTTTGAATGTCCTTAAGACCATTATGGCCACCATCACTGCCCTTTGTTTTTAGCCTTAGTGTTCCAAAGGGGAGGTTTAAATCATCAGTGATAACAAGGATATTTTCTAATGGAATTTTTTCTTTTTCCATCCAGTATTTTACAGATTTACCACTTAGGTTCATATAGGTAGATGGTTTTAAACATAAAACACTTCTTCCTTTTATTTTAAAGGAACCTAAATCTCCTAATTTCTGGGTCTCAAAGGAGAATTTTTGTTTTTCAGACAGTTTGTTAAGTACTTGGAAACCAATATTATGCCTGGTATCGGCATATTCATCACCTATGTTTCCCAAGCCAATTAGCAGGTACTTTTTCATGGAATCCGTTTCTTCTATTAGTCGTTTTTCCTTTCCATAAAGAAATTCAAAAAATCTTCTCATACCCTCAATTGGTTAAGGGCAAAAATACAAAAGCATCCCGAATCCTGACGTTTGACAGATGGGATGCTTTTTATTGATAGCTTGAGATTATTTATTCAGCGCCTTCTTTTGGGGCTTCTCCACCTTCAGCGGCAGTTTCTGTTGCACCTTCAGTACCTTCAGCACCTTCTACGCCTTCTACGCCTTCTTCATCTTCCTCTTCAACTTCTATGGCTGCTCGTGCAGTTTTAACCTGAACCACCACGGTAGATTCTGGTTGTAAAATTGAAAAGTCATCATTAAGCAAGGATTCTACCAGGATGTTATCTCCAATTTTTAAGTTAGAAATATCTATGTCAAAGAAATCGGGAAGGTTGTCCGGTAAGGCTTTTATAGTCAGTTTTCTGTTTCTGAATAGTAAGCGCCCCCCATTTCTTACTCCCGGGGAATTACCTTGTAAGCGAACAGGAATTTCCATTGAAACCTCTTTGTCGTCAAACAATTGATAAAAATCTACATGAAGAATTCTGTCGGTTACAGGATGAAACTGTATATCCTGCATTACTGCTTTTAACTTGTCACCTTTATCCAAATCAACCTTTACAGTGTGGGCGTTTGGAGTGTACACTAAATTTTTGAATGCTAATTCATCCGCCGAAAAGTGTAATGGTTTTTCCCCTCCGTATACCACGCAAGGAACCTTTCCAGCATTACGTAGGGCCTTCGTTGCCTTTTTGCCCACGCTTTCTCTTTCTGATCCTTTGATTGTAATTGATTTCATTATTTAAGTTTAATTAATATTTACATTAAAAATTTGGACGCAATTGAAGTGTTGTGATGAACTCTGTGCATAACGTCTGCAAACAGGTCGGCACAACTTAAAACACGTATTTTTCCACTTTCTTTTTGGATAGGGATAGAATCTGTAACAATCAATTCTAACAATTGCGATTTTTCTATTTTTTCATAGGCATTGCCTGATAACAAAGCGTGAGTGGTTATAGCCCTTACGCTTTTAGCGCCTCGTACCATCATAAGATCGGCGGCTTTTGCTAAAGTTCCTGCGGTATCTACGAGGTCATCAACCAGCACTACGTTTTTATCCTGTACGTCACCAATGAGTTCCATATGTGAAATTACATTCGCTTTTGCCCTTTGTTTATAACAGATTACCACATCACATTCAAGTGCCTTGGAATAAGCATATGCCCTTTTTGAGCCACCCATATCGGGAGATGCAATGGTAAGGTTGTCTAAATTAAGGCCTTTCAGATAAGGAAGGAATAATGTTGACGCAAATAAATGGTCTACTGGTTTTTCAAAGAATCCTTGTATCTGATCTGCATGCAGGTCCATGGTGATTATCCGTGTTGCCCCTGCAGTTTCCAACATCTTGGCTATTAGCTTAGCGGCGATAGGAACTCTTGGTTTATCCTTTCTGTCTTGCCTGGCCCAACCATAATAGGGAATTACAGCGGTAATATGCCTGGCTGATGCCCGCTTTGCAGCGTCTAACATCAACAGCATTTCCATAAGATTTTCAGAACTTGGATTTGTAGAACCTATTACAAAAATTCTTGTACCGCGAATAGACTCTTCAAATGAAGGTTGAAACTCACCGTCGCTAAAATGAGAAAACAAAACCTTTCCTAAATCTGCACCATAAGACTTGGCAATTTTTTTGCCTAATTCCATACTCTGGGTGCAGGCAAAAATCTTCGGTTCCGGTACTTGATAAGCCATGGTTAATCTCTTGTTTTCTAGTTTCTTAAAACCCCTGATTCTTAAGGAGGTGCAAATTTAAAAATTTATTTGGGTTGCTAAAGGATAAATGTGGGTTATTTTAGTTTTGCAAACGAAATTATTTTTTAGCTTTGCAGTCCGTTTGCCTCGGTGGCGGAACTGGTAGACGCGCTGGATTCAAAATCCAGTGTCTTCGGACGTGTGGGTTCGATTCCCACCCGAGGTACGAATAAACCACAAAAGAGTGGAATTATAAGCGAGTTTCAAAGATGAAGCTCGCTTTTTTTTTTGAAATAAAGCGATGTGTTTCCTTTTGTGATTTTCAAAGCGAGCTTTCTTGGAAAGAATTGCAAAGTAATTCAGTCCCACCCGAGGTATATATTCGCCGTACTACGGTGCCTTACGTTATAAAGCTTCACAATTTGTGGAGCTTTTTTATTTTGATTGGTATTAAAATGTGTAAGTCCTGAACCTGACATTTCATTTTTCTATATCACATTTCACCAAAAACACATTAAATCAACATGAATTCACTTAAATACTTTAAACCAATTATAAATCCTTGATCCTGATAGTCGCCAGCATGAAAAATTTACGGCTTTAAAACAAAAAATTATCCTTTTTTTCTATTTCTATTTCTATCTTGTGAAATAATCTTTAACTTGTTACCTTATTAATCAATTAAACTAGATACAATGAAGTTACTAGATAGCGAAATAGACCATTATTGGGTTCACTTTCAAGCCGGCGGAGCTGATAAGAATCGTGTTTACCCGCGTGCCCTTATAAAATGTTATAACCATGATGATTTTGTTGTACAGATAAACTTCTATCCGGATAATAAAAGTGTACCTGAAAATAGTTATGATAAAAGAAATAAATTAGTGTACTTACGCTACCCTTTGTCAATGTATCCGAATATTATAGACATTTTAAGAAATGAAAAACCAATTTATTTTAGTTTTTCTATAAACTTAAATATGGGTTACATCAGAACCGGGAAAGAGCCTATAGGAGAAGGCGATAACGACGCTGATTTCCAATAAACCTGTTTTAAGGCATGTCACTTTTAAATTGGTTATTGGCACATGGGGATCAATTTACATAGACAGTGATATCCTCAATAGAAATTTATTAATTACAAATCAATTGTTTACTTAAAAAGTAAAAACCCGCCGGGAAATCCCGGTGGGTTTTTTTAGTTTAAAACTAAATCACTTTCTACAAGTATTCCCTGGGATTCCAGCCAGGTGTCGTTTATCGATAAAGCGCACCGCTAATCCTATTCACAAAGTATTACAATTCGAAGTGCTTTTGAGCCAGGACCTCATTTTGGTACAATTCAACCGGTTAATCTTCAAATACGACTAGAATTAATGAAAAATAGTAAACGAGGTATGTGCTTTGTAGTCTAACTAACAATCACAAATCTTAGTTTATGAAGACAATACTACTTATTAAAGAAGTATATAAAGAAGGTTTCAGGAACCTTGGCAACATTATTGTCAAGAAATATTTTAAAGCCTTTGCATGGTTTAGTTTTATCATGTTCTTTATAGTGCTATACGCCCTCATTTACAGGATATCAACCGGCTTTGCCTTTGACTAGTATTTGTAGAACGTTTCCTTTCCTATTAATTAATCATTATAAAGCCTTTTTTAAATTTAAATAAATACCTGGTTCGGAATTTTGGTAGACCAGGTAGCTTATTGTCAAAATATCCGGCAGTACTCTTTGCCTGTTTGTGTTTTGTAATTTCTATTTTCATTCTGGTAATATATTCCTTTTAAAACCACATTTTCTTTTTTAGCCCAGTTGGTCGGTTTTATAGGGTTGTTCACCCATAAGAAACAATATGGTAAAATTCGTTAATCCACGTTTTTTAACGCTCTGCAATAGTGAGAATACATTTTATCAAATAAATGTGTTTTTTACCTATAATTTGAAATAGGAATTGATAAAAGCCACAATTTAGCAGCATAATAATTTTAAGATTTGGGATATGAAAACAGCTTTACTTATTAAAGAAATCTATTTAGAAGGTTTCAGGAATTTGGGAAATATTATTGTAAAGAAGTACTTTGAGGCCTTTGCCTGGTTTAGTTTTATAATGTATGCTATGGTCCTTTATGCCTTTATTTTTAGGGTGTTCACAGGATTTGCATTTGATTAATTATTAATTTAAAATAAAAACCTATGGCTCAGAGACATAAAGGATTCAGTATAATCGACTTTTTTGTGGCAGCCGGATGTCTGTTTATTTCTGTGATAATGTTTATGATAATAACAGCAGCGGGAGTCCAATAATCGCTCCTACGCCCTTACAGGCTTCCGAGGATAAGATCTTGCCTCCGCTTACATAAGCTATGGGGAGATTAAATGAAAAATCAAAATGGATTAAATAACCAACCTAAATATTAATTAATCCCTGTAAGTGTTAGGCTTACGGGGATTTTTTGTTGCTACTCCCCACCCGTTCCTTATAATCTCTAATT
>NZ_JBATKE010000227.1:0-3076 GCF_049669105.1 Eudoraea sp. | reverse complement strand
CGGTGAAACTGGTCCGCAAGGACCTATAGGATTAACCGGACTCTCAGGTGTTGTTGGTCCTGAAGGACCACAAGGTCCCATTGGATTAACCGGTCCGGCTGGCGCCATCGCTGCCAAAGGCGCGAGTGGTGAACAAGGACCACAAGGAATACAGGGTGAAAAAGGGGATAAAGGTGATACCGGACCTCAGGGACCAGCAGGAGCTAATGGTGCAGACGGCGCAGCCGGACCTCAAGGGATACAAGGTGAAAAAGGGGATACAGGAGAAATAGGGCCTAAAGGAGAAACTGGTGATACCGGTCCGCAAGGTCTCCCCGGAGTTGATCTGGATGATAATACAACCTTAGCTTCCATTGATATTACCCAGGAAGAAGAAAACAGAACGTATAATATAAATAATCAAAATCTTGCTTTTACAAATGGGAATATTGGAATAGGCACAAGCTCACCTACATCCTCATTACATGTAGGCGGGGCAATTGCCGCACCAATAAGGACTACTACCACAAGTACAACCTTAGATGAAAATGATTATACGCTAGTTATGAAAGAAAGAAACCTGAATATTAGCCTGCCCCCTGCAAGCAGCTGCCCCGGGAGAATTTATGTTTTGAAAAATATTAGTAAAGGAAATAACAAGACTGTCACCACATATATTTGCAACAAAGGTTATCAAAATAATGCTTTGAATCGTAATAAAGCTGTTTGGTTACAGAGTGATGGAACTGACTGGCAGCAAATAAATATTCAATAATATGGTTCGAATAAAATGTTTTGTACTTCTTGTTTTAATAAACCATGGTCTTTTTTGTCAGGAAGGAGTCCATAATTATGGGAATTTACAACTGCATACTAAAGGCTTAGTGGGTTTCCACACAGATTTTACCAACGATGGGAGTTTTGATAGAAATTTAGGACTTATTGGGTTTTATCACGATAAAGAGCCACTTTTCATTTCAGGAGCTTTTAGTCCTACATTTTATGATCTGGAATTAGCCGTTGAAAACAATCTGTATCTGGAACTTCCAATCAATATAGACAACTCGCTTGGTATAATATATGGAAATATTTTATCCTCCAGAGCTAATAAAAATATCTATACAAAATTTTCTGTAAAAGCGGATTATGAAGGAGTGGCGGATCTTTCCAAGATTGACGGCCAGGCGGGCGTTGAAGGGCAAAGAATATTTAGTTTTCCTGTTGGTTATGATGATATTATAAGACCACTTCAAATTCAATTTATTGATGATGTTTTCCTGGCAAAATGTGCTTACTTTCTGGAAAACCCTGATTATCCCAAAAGTTTTGCCAAGAGTTTTAATAGTAGCAATAGGGATAGTAGTTTAGGAGGTATAAATTCTCAGGAATTCTGGAATTTGACAACTACAGGCAGGATTCAAATATCTCTAAATTGGAACGCCGGTTCTAAGCTTGAGACTTCGGTTGATGGCATAGAAAGTGTCACAGTTGCAGGCTGGAGCAAGAAAAATGAACAATGGGATAATTTGGGAAATGCCAGATATGAAGGAAATATCGATGCAGGAAGTATCACTTCCAATATTTTCAACGCTAATGATTATGAAATCTTTACTTTGGGTTTTTTGTTTAATACGAAAGCCAACGAACCTGGCAACTATGCCTTAACACCAAATGGGGATGGAATAAATGATTATTTCAGTTTAAAAATTATGGAGCAATCGCCAAATAATGAATTTAAGGTATTCAATAGGTCTGGTTCATTGGTATATGAAAAAACCAACTACCAAAATGAATTTCAAGGAATTCCAAATAGAAATATCAACCAAAACAATAATCACCTACCAGAAGGCGTTTATTTCTATCTTATTGATTTAAAGGATCTTAACCTTAAATATCAGGGATACTTTTATCTGGCTTATGAATGATTCTTAGACATTAAGGAAAATATAATTTCGATGGGCAATTTATACTTCCGGATATCTAATATGATCTTATCTGTTTTTTTAGTATTTTGATCGATTATTATCAAATCTTTAGAAAGTCGATAAAGGGCCATATTTTCCGCTAATAATCAGGGCTTCCCATTTTCACAACACATTTTTAGAGCTTCACAACATTTTCTATCCAGGTCCTCATCTTAGGGCTATTTTTACGTTCAATTAATGATTTGGCCCAAATCTTTATAAAATGAACCTAAAAAAATTGCTTTTTGCTCTGTTAGTCGCGTCTTCAACTATGGCGACAGCACAGGTGAAAATTGGTGAAAACCCCAATAACATTAATTCTGCTTCTATTTTAGAATTGGAAAGCAGTAACAAAGCCTTAGTTCTTACCCGGCTTACTACAGTCCAAATGCAAAGCATTACCCCATTGCGAGGGGCCTTGGTATACAATATAGATAACCAATGTGTCTTCATGTACAATGGTACACAATGGAATGACCTCTGTGGTGGCTCCGGTTCAACTCCAGGTACTTTTACTTTTGTTGATAATGGAAATGGAACTTTTACCATAAATTATTCAGATGGGAGCTCTTTTACTTCTTCAGATTTAACCGGACCCACCGGGCCGGTTGGACCACAAGGACCAGCAGGTACAGACGGAGCAATTGGGTTACAAGGACCCGATGGAAACCAAGGTCCACAAGGTCCGGACGGGAACCAGGGTCCAGACGGGAATCAAGGTCCACAAGGCCCGGACGGAAACCAGGGTCCAATAGGTCCAGACGGAAATCAAGGTCCTGACGGAATTCAAGGTCCTGATGGAAACCAAGGTCCAGACGGAAATCAAGGTCCAATAGGTCCAGACGGAAATCAAGGTCCTGATGGCAACCAAGGCCCTGACGGGAATCAAGGTCCACAAGGTATAGACGGAAATCAAGGTCCTGACGGAAACCAAGGTCCTGATGGCAACCAAGGTCCTGATGGCAACCAAGGCCCAGACGGAAATCAAGGTCCTGATGGAAATCAAGGCCCGGACGGTAACCAAGGCCCAGATGGAAACCAGGGTCCGATAGGTCCTGACGGAATTCAAGGTCCTGACGGAATTCAAGGCCCAGACGGGAACCAGGGTCCAGACGGAAATCAAGGTCCAATAG
>NZ_JBATKE010000226.1:0-1666 GCF_049669105.1 Eudoraea sp. | reverse complement strand
ATTGTAGGACCCTTTGAAGGAAGCAAAGCAAGGCAGGTACTGGTTTCCGATATTTACGCTTTGGATCAGTTATTAAGTAATGAAATAAAATAAAAAATGAAATATTCTATTCTTATCGTGGCATTCGCCTTTTCAGCCTTTTATGCTCAGGCTCAATCTTCAGATAAAGCAAAGGCTCTTCTGGATGAAGTCTATAACAAGGTTAAGGGTTATGATAATATTGAGGTAAATTTCAAATTTGCGCTACACAATTCGGAAGCAGATGTAGATCAGGAGACCCGAGGCGATGTTACACTGGAAGGTGAAAAGTACCTTTTTAATTATTTAGGTTCACAACAATTATTTGATGGTGCTAAAGTATATACCATAGTCCCGGAAAATGAAGAAGTTACAATAGAGGATAAATCTGAAGAGGAAAATACCATAACACCTTCCAAAATGCTGACTTTTTATAAAAAGGGTCACAACTATGAATGGGATATCTTACAGAATGTTCAGGGCAGAAAAATTCAGTTTATAAAACTCATACCTATTGATACAAATTCTGAAATAACATCTATTCTGCTTGGCATTGATGTAGAAACCAAACATATATATAAACTCATTGAAACCGGTAAGAACGGCACAATAACTACGATTACTGTTAATTCTTTTAAAACTGATCAGCAATTATCAAAAACCTTATTTACTTTTGATGAAGACAAGTACAAAGAAGAAGGGTACTACATCATAAGAAACTAGACCATTGCGGATATTAGATAAGTACATTTTAAAACGATTTCTTTATAATTTTTTTAGTTCGTTCCTGATATTGATGTTTATCTTCGTATTTCAGACGATATGGCTATTCATTGATGATTTGGCCGGAAAAGGATTGGATATTATAATTATTGGTAAGTTCCTTTTTTACTTATTGCCAAACCTAACAGAAAAAGTACTGCCTCTTACAGTACTTCTGTCTTCTATATTAACTTTTGGAGCTTTTGCCGAGAATTATGAATTTGCCGCAATGAAGGCATCCGGGATTTCTCTGCAAAGAGCAATGTTGCCTCTAATAATTTTAGTAATATTTCTTGGTGGAGTAGCATTTTTCTTTGCGAATAGTGTAATTCCGGCTTCCGAACAAAAAATCTATAACCTAAGGCGAAATATTGCAAAAGTAAAACCAGCAGCTGTTATCGTAGAAGGCGTTTTTAGTGATGTTGAAGGGTTTAATATCAAAGTAGATGAAAAGTATGGTGAGAACGATAAATATCTGAAGGAGGTAGTTATTCATAAAAAGACGAATCTTGAAAAAAATAATACCGTTATTAAAGCCAAGACGGGCGAACTTAGAAGCAGCCAGGGATCTGATATCATACAATTGGTCCTAACTGATGGTCATTATTATGAGGAAATTGTGGCAAAAAGCGGTTCGGGAAAGGATAAATCTCCATTTGCAAGGTCTAATTTTGAGACATATATCATAAATATTGAAATCCCCGAGAATGATCAGGACCTGGAAGAAGAGCGTAATGTGCGAACGGATAAAATGAAAAATGTATCCAGACTCAATAAGGATATCGACTCATTACGGGAAAACAATGTAAAAATAGTTGCTGCTTTTTCTAAGAACATTACCAATAGAATGGGTGCATTTCTTCCGGTATCTCAGATTGATACGACA
>NZ_JBATKE010000225.1:0-5364 GCF_049669105.1 Eudoraea sp. | reverse complement strand
GAGCTACTATGGGTGCCATAATCTCGTACTGTTCCTTCGATCATTCCTTTCATAGAAAGCGCAGGGTACATACTTAAATACAATTGAGTTGCTTTTTGCAGATCCAACTCATCATAGACTTTTTGTATGGTTGCTTCGGTTGGGTACCCCCCCGGAAATTCCAATTCTCCAAAGTTGGTGTTCATGGTTACTGCAGCAGGCTTAAATCCTCCCGACTTGAATGGCGTCTGGGTCTTTGCCCAGTCATAAATGCTTGTTGTAGCATCGGGCATTTGCTTGGTCAATATCACTTCTGAAGAAGTAATATTTGATGCAGTAGATGCTTTTGCTTCTTCTTTTTTAGCTTCCTGATTACAGCTAAAAGTTAGCAAAATGGCCACGGCCATCAGGTAACTCATAATTGAATGTTTACTTAGATATTTTTTCATGATTGCATTGTGTTTAGATAGTATTTGATCCATATTATGGCGTATTATTCTTTTTATTTGCTCCTGTAAGGGCATTGGTTACAAAAGTTAAGTTGAGCATTAAGGCATCGTTCTTAAAACGTTGCCTCATACCATAGTCGAAACCATATTTAAACGTGAGTTGCATCCGTTGTTTCCACACCCAGTACCCTGCTGTGAAAGCCAAAGTGCTTTTTCTGTCCCGAACTGAAGGATCCCAAAAAACATCAGAACCTTTGTCATCTGAAATTTGCCAATTGTGACCTCCTATAATACCCAATTCAAATCGTTCTGATAAATATTGACTGATACCATATTCCAAAGTGAATCGATTACCAGGCTTTACATCAGAATCTTTTATCTCACCGTTTATTTCATAGGTTAACCCAAGCATTAAGGCTGAGGATTTATCTGCTACCGGATAATAATATCCAAATCCTTGAAACTGATTGGTCCAGAAGCCAAGGCCTAAATTTTCAGATCCTCCATTTTCATATTTTCCTGTTGGGGCAGTTACTGAATACATGAAGGTAAGATCAGTCTTCTCGAACCCCCACGAAAGGCCTAATGGAAAAATAAGCAAGTCACTGAAGCCACTTAATTTACCTGAAACCGATTGGTTCAGTTCTGGAATAATAGTACCTCCATTTTGTTCGGTAACCAATGAGGCATCGGCCCATGCAATAACCGGTGCTATTCCTGCCAAATATCTTGCTCCTCCCAGAATTGTCTTTTTCGACCCCCAAGCAATAACGGGGACCGTGGCGTATGTGTCAAGATTAATATCTACATTTATATCCGGAAGTGAGGGATCAAGATTACTAAGCGAGCCACCACTAAATTTATCTCCATTTCTATCATAGAATGAATTTGTTGAAGAACGATAATTATAAACGACAACAAATAGACCCGGTGGAGGTGTTGCCATATCTCTGACCCCAATAAATGACGCCAAATAATGCCCTCCTTGTACTGGAGAGACAGATTGGGCATTTGCTTCTTTACAAAAGCCTAATACAAGCAATGCAGTTAACCATATCATCGGTTTAACCTTTAAGTTGGTTTTTGCACAATCAACGAGTTTTAAGAATTGATTTATGATCATAACATTTAATTTTAATTAGTATTGATGAGCCTTTTAGCTTATATGTTAGTATTCAATTTTTCTACCGATAATACACTCATATGTAGTTCATACAATGAGATAAGTAACCCAGATAACTGGGCCTGATCACTCATCTTCCCAATTAAGGTTGTTTCTACACCTGATTTCTTATTTCTATAAGACAAATCCATACCTGAGAGTCTTTCGGACCAGGAGGACGGTACTTTTCCCAAGACCCTGATTTGGTAAATTGCTGGTTTGGAAAAAGAGAACGTAGATTTTAAATTATCGTCTGATGTTGTCATTTATGTAAGTTTTAAAATGTTGTATAATTTGATGATTTAAAGGTAAGGGCGTCAGAAAGTGTATACAATAAACTAAAGTGGAAGAATGGTAGAGATATTGAGACATGTACTATAGAAATAGTGCATTTTGTCTTCAACTCATAGTTCATTCTGAAAAAAACAGCTGCTTTTATTTCAGAAAAAACGAGACGAAAGTATTGTTGGGAAAGTTTGGATCTATTTAATAAGCTCCAATTGACGGGTCCGGTTCAAAAGATCGACCCTGGAACTTGTTTCAAACTTTTGTCCCATATTATAAACATGTTTTTTGATGGTTCCTTCTGAGACGAAAAGTTTCATTGCGATTTCTTTATTTCTTAATCCCTCCGAAACTAAAAGCAGTATTTCTTTTTCTCGTACCGAAAGATGTTCTGTATGTGTCACGTCTTTTTTGTCTATATCGATCACAGGGTTTCTCATTCTGAATTCGCTATTTTTTTCCAGAGCTTTGCGTAATTTGTTAATATAGCGGCTGTGTTTTTTACTACCGGAGAGTACAAGTGGCAGAAGTTCCAGCATGGTTTCGCGGTATTCAATAAACGGAAATATCCAATCGTTGGGACTGCCCATTTCGATGCACGCTGTGAGGTTTTTGATGGCCGCTTCTTTTTCTCCCAGTTTGTGGTAAGCTATGGCAAGCAACAACTTAATCCCTATTTTCTGATAGCTGTTACGGACTTTATCGTTATCATCGTAAAGTACGTTAAGTTTTATGATGGCTTCATTTATTTTTTCGTCTGTTCCTTCTGCGATAAGAACCCTGCACAATGTAATTCTTGGAATTTCAATCCACCAAAGCATTAGTCCTTCGTCGGTAGCGATATCTGCCATGCGAATAAACCGGATGGCTGCATCGAGGTCGCCTTGCAATAGTGCCAGTCGTGCCTGCGCAGAATGCAGGACCAAATTTACTGAAGGATCGTTGTCTATTTTGGAACTGTATTTCCTGAATTTTTCTATCGTTTCCTCTAACGCTGCATGTTTACCTTTAATTTGATGATAAAACATCATAGCTGCAAAAGAATCGGCCCCTAAACGGCTATGCAAGCTGGCAGTTTTTTGTGTCAATTCGGAAAAAGATTTTGCGCCTTTCAAGAATTCCCCTTGGTTGAACATCACCAGTGCTTCGGTATATTTTCCCCATGACTCAGCAAAAGGGTAGTTATTTTCGTACCCTATTTCTTTGACTTTTACTGCAGGGATAACAGCCATAGACAGATTGGCATCCAGAAGATGTATGTAATCTACTCCTGCATATAGACGGGTTAGCCTTATATTACTAGTAATTGATGGATCATTAATTTTATTTTCTAAAAACGTTATTGCTTCCTTTTCTTTGTTGTTGGCATGTAAGGTTAAAGCGTACCAGAGTTCGGCTTCTCCAAGATTGTGAGAGAATTCTGGAGTAATGTTTTTTATCGCATTTTTCAGTGGTTTTTCCCCGTAGGTAGAATTGGCTTGAAAATAGCAGAATAATCCCATAAAGAAGTCTATCTCGCCCTTCACACTATCGATTGAAATCTTTTCTGATAGTTTTTCTATCTTTTCTAAATTTAAAGCTAAAGCTTGAAAATTAAGAAGCGAATAATACACCCATGACTGTATTATTAGAAGCTCAGGTGATTTGTCGATGATTTGCGCAGGCAGTTTCTTCATAGATTTATCACGGAAATCCCATAAGCCTTTCTCCATGATGGTACTGCGGTTTTCAATCAATATCCGGGCGGCTATTTCGTCATTGTTGGCCTGCTGCGCGTGATAAAACCCCTCTTCGAAGTACTCGTTTTTCACAAGCCAATTAGAAACATCAATATGCAGTTTATTTGTATCCTCTACTGTATACTTTTGCTTAAGTTGTTTTTGCAGCAAGTGCTGAAATTGATGATGAAACCTGAACCATTTGCCTTCACTATCCAATGTAATCACGAATAAGTCCGATTTAAGCAGCCAGATGATCGTTTCTTGCCCATTTACAGGTTTGTCTTTTGCAGGCTCCTCGGACTGTAAAATCACTTCGATCAATTGATCGCAGAATCTGCCTAATATTGAGAGTTTTAATAGTATATTTTGTAAAACCTGTGGTTGCTTTTTAACCACCTCTTCTACAAGATACTCTGTAAGTAATAATGTATCCTCGATATAATTGTTAAGGACGGAGTTATTATCTTTCCAATCGTCATATGTTAACAATATAAGCCTGAGTGCGGTTACCCATCCCTCGGTTTTCTTCTCTAGAGTTGTGATAGTTGGCATTTCAAGCTTGACATTTAGTGATTTTTCATACAAGCTTACTATTTCCTTCTGGTCAAACCCCAAATCATTCATCCTAATCTCATTAATTCTATTGCGAAGCCTCAACGTGTTTAGCTTTAAAGAAGGGTCGCGGCGTGTGGAAATTACCAAATGAACACGTGACGGTGGGTAACGGAGCCAAGTATTAAGTAAGCTATGGATGTTTTCGTCGTTAATGAGGTGGTAATCGTCGAGTACAAGAACGAAGTCCTCGGTTATCTGATCGAGTTCGTTTATTAGTGTGTCTACAAGCAACTCAATTGGAGGTAGTTTGGCAAATTGAATCAAATCGGCGAATTCACTTAGCGAATTTGGGAAGATATTTTCAATAGCCGTTTGCAGGTAGTTTAGAAATACCTTTGGGTCATTTTCGTCCTCGGAAAGCGAAATCCAGACGTATTTATAATTGCTGTTGTCAAGCCACGAACTAACAACCATGCTTTTTCCATAACCGGCAGGGGCACAAACTAAAGAAAGGGGTTTATAATAATTTTTTTCAAACCTAGTAATTAATCTGGATCTGAGAACATGTTCTGCTGTTAGAGGTGGTCGATGTAGTTTGGTTCTAAGCATTAGAATACGAAGAATTAAAAGATGCTGTTTTAGATTGATTTTTGGTAAAAATAACGAATTCTTGATAACGTTTAAGATTATTGAATAAGTCCCAATTGACGTGTTCGGTTCAAAAGATCGACCCTGGAACTTGTTTCAAACTTTTGTCCCATATTGTAAACATGTTTTTTGATGGTTCCTTCGGATACAAACAGGGCATTTGCGATCTCTTTGTTTCTCAGTCCGCTTGCCAGTAGCTCAAGGGTTTCAAGTTCCCTTTCCGTTAGAACAACCTTTTCTGAAACCTCAATATTTTCGTGAAGTGCAGTATCTTTCTTGTCAGAAACTTTTATAATTAACTGATCAATTTCATCAATAAAATCAATAGCAACACCCTTTTCTTTCAATGAATTTAAAAGTACCATAGCTGATTTTCCCGCTTCGACAAATGGTCTTATAAACCCAAGTTTTTTTGCCAGAACAACCGCTGCTTTCAGCTTTTCCATCGAAGCTTCCTCTTGCCCCATTTTTTGTAATGCCAGTGACAGTAGGAGGTTTATTTCAACAAGTTGGCAATCCAGATGGGAAGATGATGCTATATCAAGCATCGTGATTAAAATTTCTT
>NZ_JBATKE010000224.1:0-8302 GCF_049669105.1 Eudoraea sp. | reverse complement strand
AAGTCTATCTTTTGTTAAGTTCTTTAAAAGGTCTTAAATTTTCTCCTATATATATCTGCCTTGGTCTTCCTATGGGTTCACCTCTTAACCTCATTTCCCTGTATTGGGCTATCCATCCGGGAAGGCGGCCCAAAGCAAACATTACTGTGAACATATCTACAGGTATCCCTAAAGCCCTGTAGATAATTCCGGAATAGAAATCTACATTGGGATACAACTTCCGATCTACAAAGTACTGGTCTTCCAAAGCTTCTTTCTCCAGACCCTTGGCAATATCCAATATGCGATCCTCAATGCCAAGATCTCCCAAAACCTCGTCAGCCGCTTTTTTAAGAATTTTAGCCCTTGGGTCGAAATTCTTATACACCCTGTGTCCAAATCCCATAAGCCTGAACGGGTCGTTTTTGTCCTTGGCCTTAGCCATGTATTTCCTGGTGTCACCTCCATCATCATCAATAGCTTGCAGCATTTCAAGCACGGCCTGATTAGCCCCACCATGTAAAGGGCCCCAAAGAGCAGAAATACCAGCAGACAGGGAAGCAAATAATCCTGCATGAGAAGAACCCACTATTCTAACAGTAGACGTAGAACAATTCTGTTCATGATCTGCATGAAGAATTAATAGTTTGTCCAAAGCTTCAATTACGATTTCATTCTTATGATAATCCTGATCAGGCCTTTTAAACATCATTTTATGGATATTTTCCACATAACCCAATGAGCTACTTCCATATTCCAGGGGCAGCCCTTTTTTCTTACGGAGGGTCCAGGCGACCAGGACAGGAAATTTAGCTAAAATCCGAACTATTGCATGATACATATCCTCTTCTGAAGTCACGTTTACAGAACTTGGATTAAAAGCGATCAGAGCACTGGTCAAAGATGATAAAACACCCATTGGATGTGCCGATTTTGGAAATCCATCAAGGATTTTTTTCATTTCCTCATCAACATGTGACTCTGCTTTTATATCCTTATCAAATTTTATAAGTTGCTCCTCGTTTGGTAATTCACCAAAAATGAGCAGGTAGGCAACTTCAAGGAAATCTGCTTTCTCCGCCAATTCTTCAATAGCATAGCCACGATACCTGAGAATACCTTTCTCCCCATCTAAAAAAGTAACCGCACTTTCACAGGAACCCGTATTCTTATATCCGGGATCCAGGGTGATAATACCACTAGACGAACGTAAAGTTTTAATATCAATGGCTAATTCATTTTCAGTACCTTCGACAACAGGAAATTCATACTTTTCCCCATTAACTTGCAATGTAGCTTTTTCGGACATATGCTTGATTTTGATTAATAGAACGGTACTGTAAATTTAAGAAAAAGGAAGGACGTTAACAATTACTGAGGGGAATAAGAAGTGTAAAACTTGAAGAAAAATAATTGATCTAAATAATAGCTGCCTCTAAGTTCAAATAACTATTTTCATTTAGATTTGCTTCATACTTCCACACAGAATATTTCTCATTAAAATAGTCTTCAAATTCGAGATAGGTTATAGAATTACTTTGATGTATTCATTTCATAAAAAAAGCCCTTCTTAGATAGAAAGGCTTTTATAATATTGAGGATTATCTCTATCCTAACTTAAATGCTTTTTCCTGCGGATAATAGGCCACATCACCCAGCTCTTCTTCTATCCGCAACAATTGGTTATATTTAGCCATACGATCACTTCTGGAAGCCGAACCTGTTTTTATCTGACCGGTGTTAAGTGCTACGGCTAAATCGGCAATAGTATTATCTTCAGTTTCACCTGACCTGTGAGACATTACGGAAGTATATCCCGCGTTTTTAGCCATATTCACAGCGGCTATAGTTTCTGTAAGCGTGCCAATCTGATTAACTTTTATTAATATTGAATTGGCAATGCCACTTTTGATTCCCCTTGATAATCTTTCCACATTGGTAACATACAAATCGTCTCCAACTAATTGAACGCTATCACCAATCATATCAGTTAATGTCTTCCAGCCATCCCAGTCGTTTTCATCCATCCCGTCTTCAATGGATATAATAGGGTATTTTTTGCTGAGATCTGCTAAATACGCCGCCTGTTCTTCTGAGGTCCGAATGGCGCCAGAAGCTCCCTCAAATTTGGTATAATCATACTTACCATTCACATAGAATTCTGCTGCTGCACAATCAAGTGCAATCATAACCTCATCGCCAAAAGAATATCCCGCATTTTTAACAGCCAGTCCAATAGTCTCTATCGCATCTTCCGTACCATCCAATGTAGGCGCAAACCCACCTTCATCACCTACCGCAGTGCTCAAGCCTCTATCGTGCAATACTTTTTTAAGATTATGAAATATTTCCGTCCCCATTTGCATAGCATGCGAAAAGCTCTTTGCTTTGATTGGCATAATCATAAATTCCTGGAAGGCTATAGGCGCATCTGAATGCGAGCCACCATTAATTATATTCATCATAGGCACCGGTAAAGTGTTAGCACTAACACCACCTACATATCTGTACAAGGACATTCCCAGCTCATTGGCGGCTGCTTTGGCAACTGCTAAAGACACTCCTAAGATTGCATTGGCTCCTAATTTAGATTTATTCGGAGTACCATCAAGTTCTATCATGGTTTGGTCTATTAGGTTTTGATCAAAAACCAACATCCCAATTATTTTTTTGGCTAATATATTATTTACATTTTCTACCGCTTTGGTTACACCCTTACCCATAAAGGCCTTCCCTCCATCACGTAATTCAACAGCTTCATGTTCACCGGTAGAAGCACCGGAAGGAACTGCTGCGCGTCCTAAAACGCCATTTTCGGTTATAACATCTACTTCTACGGTCGGATTTCCTCTGGAATCGAGAATCTGCCTTGCATGCACATCAATTATGGTACTCATATTGTTAAATTTTAAGGTTGAATTATTTGACAAAGATACAAAAGGAGTATGGACCCAATGCTATATCGGGCCTCACAAAGACCGGAATATAACAATTCCTTAAACCAATGTATCTTTATTAACATTGGAAGTGATCATTTCAAAAAATTGATCAAAAAGATATTCTGCATCATGAGGTCCCGGACTGGCTTCAGGATGATATTGAACAGAAAAAACATTTTTATTTTTTAACCTGATACCTGCCACTGTTTTATCGTTTAGATGGACATGAGTAATCTCAATTTCCCGATTAGACTCCGTTTCTTCCCTGCTTATGGCAAACCCATGATTTTGAGAGGTAATTTCACCTTTGCCTGTTAAAAGGTTCAATACCGGATGGTTTATCCCTCTATGTCCATTATGCATTTTATAAGTAGATATACCATTAGCCAATGCGATAACCTGGTGACCGAGGCAAATTCCAAATAAAGGTTTATCATTAGCCATGATCTTACGAGCTACCTCGACAGCTTCATGCAAAGGTTCCGGGTCTCCGGGCCCGTTGGAAATAAAAAACCCATCAGGTTGCCATTCGTTCATTTCTTCATAGGTAGCATTGTAGGGAAATATTTTTATATAAGCATCTCTTTTAGCCAGATTACGTAAAATATTATTTTTTATTCCAATATCCAGGGCTGCTATTTTGTATTGAGCATTCTCATTTCCATAAAAATAAGGTTCTGCGGTTGATACTTTCGAAGCAAGTTCTAATCCTTCCATATTAGGTACTTTTTTTAAGGATTCCCTCAAGCTGTCTATGTCTTCTACTTCGGTTGAGATCACCGCATTCATAGCACCCTGATCTCGTATATGGCTTACCAGGGCTCTGGTATCTACATCGGAAATAGCAAACAGGTTGCTTGCTTCCAAAAATTCCTCCAGACTTTGATCTGCAATCGGTCTTGAGTACTCATAGCTGAAATTCTTACATATCAATCCCGCTATTTTTACCGAACCGGATTCAACCTCATCCCTGTTGGTCCCATAATTACCTATGTGTGCGTTTGTAGTAACCATGAGTTGACCGAAATAAGAAGGATCTGTAAATATTTCCTGATATCCAGTCATCCCGGTATTAAAACAAACTTCTCCATAAGCAGTTCCTTCTTTGTTGCCTACTGCCTTACCAAAGAAAATAGTGCCGTCTTCCAATAATAATAGTGCTCTTTTTTTTGATTGATACTTCATAGTGTTAAATAAGATTACATTTCACAAATAAACATAAAAAAAGGATAGACTTTTAGGTCTATCCTTTATTAAATATTAATGATTTTATAAACAATTTATGCTTTTGAATCATTTTTTTCTTCTTCGGAATCTTCTGGCTCAGTTGTTTCAGGTGCTGACGCTTCTTCTTTAGCTGCCTTTGGTTTTTTAACCTCCTCAATTTCTTGAGATGCCTCCTCGGATTCTACAGACTCTGTCACCTTTATTTCTTCGGCTACTGTTTCCACAGTCTCTTCAACTACTGCTGCTTCTGCAGTCTCTTCAACTACTGCTGTTTCCTTAGCGGTTTCAGCTACTTTTGTTTCCTTAGCAGTTTCAACTGCCATCTCATCGGCCTTTTTTCCTCTTCTACTTCTTCTTGTAGTTTTCTTTTTAGCAGTTTTTTCAGAATTGTAAACCTCATTATAGTCTACAAGTTCTATCATTGCCATATCTGCGTTATCGCCAAGCCTATTTCCTAATTTAATAATTCGGGTATAACCTCCTGGTCGCTCACCTACCTTATCAGAAACACTTCCAAATAATTCTGTAACCGCATACTTATCCCTAAGGTTTTTAAATGCAATACGTCTGTTGTGTGTTCCTTTTTCTGTAGTCTGATTATTCTCAGCCTTTGATTTAGTTATTAATGGCTCTATAAACTGCTTTAAGGCTTTAGCCTTTGCCACAGTTGTATTAATTCTTTTATGTTCAATCAAAGAACAAGCCATGTTAGCCAACATAGCTTTTCTATGAGCTGACTTTCTACCTAAGTGATTGACTTTTTTACCGTGTCTCATCGTTACTTATATAAATGCTTACTAAAAACAGGAAAAGTCCCGTCTTTATTGATAAATTAATCCTTATCTAATTTGTACTTGGAAAGATCCATTCCAAAATTAAGGCCTTTGTTTATAACCAGCTCTTCCAATTCTGTCAATGATTTTTTACCAAAGTTCCTGAATTTCATTAAATCGTTTTTATTAAACGAAACCAAATCTCCTAAGGTATCAACTTCCGCAGCTTTTAAACAATTTAATGCCCTGACAGAAAGATCCATATCAACAAGTTTGGTCTTTAAAAGCTGACGCATATGCAGAGATTCTTCATCATAGGTCTCTGTTTGCGCTATTTCATCAGCTTCAAGAGTAATACGTTCATCAGAAAACAACATGAAATGGTGTATCAATACTTTAGCCGCTTCCGTCAATGCATCTTTTGGATGAATAGAACCATCGGTAACGATCTCAAATACCAATTTCTCATAATCCGTTTTTTGCTCAACACGAAAGTTTTCAATGCTGTATTTTACATTTTTTACCGGAGTAAAAATTGAATCGACAGCTATACTTCCCAAAGGTGCATTAGACTTTTTATTTTCTTCTGCAGGTACATAACCACGACCTTTTTCAATGATTATCTCCATATTTATGCTCACCTTCGGATCCATATTGCAAATAACCAGGTCCGGGTTTAACACCTGATAACCAGAGATAAATTTTTGAAAATCTCCTGCAGTAAGTTGTTCCTTACCACTTACAGATATGGAAACGGTTTCCTCATTAACATCTTCAATTTGTCTTTTAAATCGAACTTGTTTAAGGTTTAGAATGATTTCGGTGACATCTTCTACAACACCTTCAATAACCGAAAATTCATGCTCTACTTTATCAATTCTTACGGATGTAATTGCAAATCCTTCCAAAGAAGAAAGCAATACCCTTCGCAAGGCGTTCCCAACAGTCAAACCATAACCAGGTTCCAAAGGGCGAAATTCAAATTTGCCTTCGAAATCTGAAGAATCAATCATTATAACTTTATCGGGCTTCTGAAAATTTAATAATGCCATAGTCGGATTTGTGTTGTTTTTATTTAGAGTATAACTCCACGATTAATTGTTCTTTGATATTCTCCGGAATCTGAATTCTTTCTGGAATGGAAACAAAATTCCCTTCCATTTTATCATTGTTCCATGTCATCCATTCATACACACTGCTATTTGCAGAAAGTGCATCTTGTATGGACTGAAGTGATTTTGATTTTTCTCTAACTCCTACGACATCACCAGCTTTTAAGGAATAAGAAGGAATATTTACCAATTCACCATTAACAGTAATGTGCCTGTGGGAAACTAGTTGTCTTGCACCTCTTCTGGAATTTGCAATCCCCATCCTGTAAACTACATTATCAAGACGTGCTTCACATAATTGGAGCAGTACTTCACCAGTTACGCCTTTACTCCTGTTAGCTTTGGCAAAGAGGTTTCTGAATTGTCTCTCCAATATGCCATAGGTATATTTTGCTTTCTGCTTTTCCATCAACTGGATAGCATACTCGGATTTTTTACCTCGACGTCTGTTATTACCGTGTTGTCCCGGGGGATAGTTCTTTTTCTCGAAGGCTTTGTCGTCTCCGAAAATTGCTTCGCCGAATTTACGTGCGATCTTTGATTTAGGTCCTGTATATCTTGCCATCTTCTTTTAATTTGGAAATGTGATTATGAATTAAGGCTTATCCTTCGATAATCGTAATTGCACTTCCTGTGAATTAACCTTTTATAAATATGTTACTTAATTAAACTCTTCTTCTTTTGGGTGGTCTACAACCGTTATGTGGTAATGGTGTTACATCCACAATCTCCGTAACTTCAATACCAGCATTGTGAATTGAACGAATTGCAGATTCTCTTCCGTTACCCGGTCCTTTTACATAAACTTTCACCTTTCTCAATCCCGCTTCATGAGCTACTTTACAGCATTCTTCAGCGGCCACCTGAGCGGCATAAGGAGTATTCTTTTTGGAACCTCTAAATCCCATCTTACCAGCAGAAGACCATGAAATAACATCGCCTTTTTTGTTGGTCAAAGAAATTATTATATTATTAAAGGAAGCCGTTACATGGGCTTCACCAACCGATTCAACGATTACCTTGCGCTTTTTAGCTGCTTTGGTACCTGTCTTTGCCATATTATGCTATTTATTTAGTTGCTTTTTTCTTATTTGCAACCGTTTTTCTTTTCCCTTTCCTGGTCCTGGAATTATTCTTGGTTCTCTGTCCTCTAAGTGGAAGTCCAGATCTGTGGCGGATTCCCCTGTAACAGCCAATATCCATCAGACGCTTAATATTCAACTGATTTTCAGAACGAAGTTCCCCTTCTATTTTATAGGAGGAAACAGCATCACGAATACGACCAATTTCATCATCGTTCCAGTCTGATACTTTGCTATCCAGATTTACCTGGGCTTTCTCTAATATCTCCTGTGCCCTGCTTTTACCGATACCAAAAATATAGGTAAGTGCTATGACACCTCTTTTTTGTTTTGGTATATCTACACCTGCAATTCTTGCCATAATTACCCTTGTCTTTGTTTGAATCTAGGATTCTTTTTATTAATTACGTACAATGTGCCTTTTCTGCGTACTATTTTGCAGTCAGCACTTCTTTTCTTTATGGATGCTCTAACTTTCATTTCGTCTTTGTTAGTATCTATATGTAATTCTAGCCTTTGTTAAATCGTATGGGCTCATTTCAAGTTTTACTTTATCTCCGGGTAACAATTTTATATAATGCATACGCATCTTCCCGGAAATATGAGCAGTAACTACATGACCGTTTTCAAGTTCCACACGAAACATTGCATTGGACAAAGCCTCTATAATACTACCGTCTTGTTCTATGGGTGCTTGTTTGGCCATAACTTATGCAACTTTTCGGTTTTTACCTGATTTCATCAATCCATCATAATGCCTGTTCAACAAGTAAGAATTAACCTGCTGTACAGTATCAATAGCTACCCCTACCATAATCAAAAGTGATGTACCTCCATAAAACAAGGCCCATCCCGCCTGAATATCCATTAATTTAACCACTAAGGCAGGTAAAACTGCCAGTAAAGCAAGGAAAACGGATCCCGGCAAGGTAATTAATGACATTATTTTATCAAGAAAATCTCCTGTTTCTTTACCTGGTCTGATGCCTGGTATAAAACCTCCACTGCGTTTTAAATCATCAGCCATTTTATTCGTTGGAACTGTAATGGCAGTATAGAAATATGTAAAAATTATAATCAGCAATGCAAATAAAATATTATAGGCCAATCCAAAAATATCCTGAAACTGTACTTCCATCCATTGGCCAACTGCTGTATTATTAAAAGTTCTTCCTAATAACCCGGGCGCA
>NZ_JBATKE010000223.1:0-6991 GCF_049669105.1 Eudoraea sp. | reverse complement strand
GGCCCATGGTAGGCCTTCATGGTTTCCCAAAAACTTTCATCACATAAATGGGTGGTGTCCAAAATAATATTTAATCGAGCAATCTCTTTTAAAAGCTCTTTTCCTTTACGGCCAATTCCCCCAATGGAATTTGTGCCATGGGCGTAGGTCCCGGGTCCATAATGAGCAGGCCCGATGGCTCGAAGGCCCTGTTCATAGCTTTTCTCTAGATGATCAAGGGTAATAATAGAGTCGGCTCCTTCCAAACTAAGAATGTAGCCAATGGGATTTTTGCTGTTACCCAAAGAATTCCAAAGGTCTAAATGGTTATTTAATTCTGCCAGATTGGTAATCTGAACCATTTCTCCAATGGCTTCCATGGCTCTGTACCAGGCGAGTTGACCCTGAGTTTGTGCCCAGGCCTGGTGGGGGGAATTCCATCCGGGAAGTTCATTTTCTTTTTTTACGTATCGAGCGATCTGAGTAGCCATACACAAGCCAATATTTCCCCTACGCATGGCGCCAAGAGAAACCGTATTTTTACCCCTATCAGGTTTGTCTATCATCCCTTCCTCCTTCGCCCGGATATCCTCAACGGACCAGGTTAGGTCCCGGTTCCATTCCATTGCGTTCATCGCTAAATCAAGATGTGCGTCAAAAATAAACATATGTGCTTTTTTAAATTTGCATTTGATGATCTCTTGCGGCAATTTTCCACGCTCCTGTGATCTGACCGTCCTCAACAGTCAGAACTTTGGAATATTTAGCTACCGTGGGGCAAATATGCATAGGAATGGCATAAAAAACATCCCCAATATTCAAGGTTCCACTTTTGGCATAATGCAGCACTAAATGCTCTTCACTTTGCCCGGTTTGCTCTGCATCTTCCAGTCCAAAGATTTTTACCCTTGGAAAATCCATCTCGGGAGCAATTGCTTTATGTCCGAGATCCAGACAGATCACTCCCCTTTTAGGTTTGCTGACAATTCTGGTAAGTAATACCGCTGCCGGTAAAAATGGCATGTCTTTAAAAGAAGTTCCATATCGCTCATCCCAAAGCAATGTTGTTCCGGGACTGGTCTCTACATTCTGTCTCGCGGCATGAATAGGAAATGAAGGTGATCCTCCCATAACCAATGTTTTTACTTCTATCCCTATAGCTTCTATTTTGCTTTTAAGATTTGTTACTAATTTATAAGCAGCGTCACATACTTGTTTTCGAAGTTTTAAATCAGTATCCCTGATATGGCCATCATAGGCATGAAGGCCACGCGCTTCTAAGTTTGGGTCTTCTGCAATTTGCCTAAACAACTCAACCGCATGGTCATTTGGTTCTATCCCCGTTCTGTTCATACCGGTGTTGAGGTCCAGGAATAATGCAACAGTTATGTTATTGGAAGCGGCCATTTTTGAAATAAGGCCAATGGTAATTTCATTATCCACAATAGTTGAAAACACAGAATTGGGATAGGAGGCAATCAGTTTAAAAAACCTGTTTAAATTAGCGCCAACAGGTTGCATGGCCAGCAGTATGTCTTTGGCGCCGCATTGTGCCAAAAGTTCTGCTTCGGCAATGGTAGCACATTTAAATTTTTGTATACCGTGTTGCATTTGCATCTCAATAATTTCTGCCGTTTTATGGGTTTTTATATGCGGACGAAGTCTGGAGCGATCCCCAATCATTGAAATCATCAACTCAATGTTTTTTTCAATTCTATCCGGATATACCAACAAAGAGGGAGAAACAATTTCTTCGGGATTATCCAGTTCGTACCAATTTTTACCTGCCATTTTAAATCTGTTTAATGCAGTTGAAACATAGCTTCAATTTCAACCGGAATATTGCCCGGTAACATCATACCCACAGCACTGCGAACACCTACGCCATTTTCTGTTCCAAACACATCAGCCATGAGTTCACTAAAGCCGTTTATTACCAGGGGTTGCTGCCCAAAATCGGGAGTAGAATTCACCATGCCCAGTACCTTTACCACTCTTTTTATCCTGTCCAAATCTCCAAAATGAGTCTTAATCGTTGAAAGCATTGTCAAGCCCACTTGTTCCGCTGCCAGTTTACCCTGCCCCAGAGTAAGATCATCTCCAACTCTCCCTGTCATGTAGGTTCCGTCGGCCTGCATTGGCCCCTGACCGGAAACATAAAGAAAATTATCGACTACTAAGATAGGTTTGTATACCCCGGCAGGTGGAGGAGCCGGAGGTAAGATCAACCCTAAAGTTGCTATTCGTTGTGATGGTAAATTGTTCATATCGTTCGATTTAAATTAATGTGTTGAGTACCAATACACCAATGAGGCCAATAACGCCTACAGTTGTTTCCATTACAGTCCATGTTCTCAGCGTATCTTTTACAGACAAATTGAAATATTCCTTAAAAAGCCAAAATCCACCATCGTTTACATGAGATAACATTAAACTCCCCGAACCTATGGCCAAAACCATTAATTCTGCACTTACCCCGGGATTGGAAACCAAAGGTAAAACTATCCCTGCCGCTGTTAAGCCAGCAACGGTGGCAGATCCCACACAAACCCTTATGACAGTAGCTATGGACCAGGCCAATAACAACGGAGAAATGGCAGATCCTTGGAGCATGCCAGCTATGTAATCACTTACGCCACTATCTATTAAAACTTGTTTTAAAGCACCTGCGCCCGCTATAATCAAAAGTACCATAGTAATTCCGGAAATTGAACTACTAACAGAAACCATTACTTCTGGCATTTTTTTACCACGGGCAAGTCCCAGGGTATAAATTGCAACTAGTACAGCAATTAGCATCGCTATGACTGGATTGCCAAGAAAACCTATGATTGGGTTAAGGTAAAAATCCTCCGGTAAAAAAAGATCGGCCAAAGTGGCTGTGGCAATAAGCAAAATGGGTAATAAGGCAGTAAAGATGCTTATTCCTAAACCCGGCATTTCATGATCTTCCAATATTTTGGGATTTATAAATTCCTTTAGAGGTGTTGCCTTAATATTTTTAATGGTTCTCGAAAATAAAGGACCTGCTATAATAATTGCCGGGATTGCTATGATGATCCCATAAACCAGGGTTTTACCCAGATCTGCATCAAACATAACGGTAATTGCAGTTGGAGCCGGATGCGGAGGAAGATACCCATGAGTTACAGACAGTGAAGCCAACATTGGTAATCCCACATATAAAAGAGGTAGTCCCGTTGCAGCAGCTACGGTAAAGACTAAAGGGACTAAAATAACAAACCCCACTGAATAGAACATTGGGATACCCACAATAAATCCAGTAAGTACCAGGGCCCATTGAATATTTTTTATTCCAAACTTACTTACCAGTTTGGAGGTAATGCGCTGTGCTGCCCCACTATCGGCTACCAATTTCCCTAACATGGCACCAAGACCCAAAATCATAACCAGAAAGCCTAGCGTATTTCCTATTCCATTCTGAATGGATTGTACCACGTTTTCCAGAGTCATTCCTTCTGCAATGCCTACAAACAGAGAAACAATGATAAATGTTATAAACGCATTAAGTTTAAATTTCGCAATCAGGATAAAGAGAAGTAATATTCCTATAATTACTATTAGTAATGGCATGCTGAGAGCTGGTTTTGGTATTTAAAAAATAAAAATACTATTTCATAAAAGAAATAAGTGCGTTTGGTAAAAACAATAATTAGGGGCCAATTTGGCCCCTAATTGTTTTAACTTTTACTTTCGGGTGAAATATATTTATAAACGAGACCTGCTAATATTGCACCCACTATGGGGGCTACCCAAAAAAGCCATAACTGGCCAATTGCCCAGTCGCCCGCGAAAAGAGCCTGACTAGTACTTCTGGCTGGATTAACAGAGGTATTTGTAACCGGGATACTTATAAGGTGTATTAGTGTAAGCCCAAGTCCAATAGCTAAACCCGCCATTCCTTTTGGAGCTTTGGAATGCGTTGCCCCAAGGATAATGATAAGGAACATAAAAGTCATAACGACCTCTGTAATAAGGGCGGCTAACATACTATAACCCCCCGGGGAATGTTCCCCGTAACCATTGCTGGCGAATCCGCCAATTTCAAATCCGGATTTACCAGTGGCAATAAGATATAATATCCCGGCTCCGGCAATACCTCCCAATACCTGCGCAATTATGTAAGGAATCAATTCTTTACTTTCAAAACGCCCACCTATCCATAGCCCAATAGAAACAGCGGGATTAAGGTGGCAACCCGAAACATGACCAATTGCGTAGACCATAGTCAGCACTGTAAGACCAAAAGCAAGGGATACTCCTAAGAAACCAATTCCAAGTTCCGGATACGCTGCGGCCAGTACGGCACTTCCGCATCCACCGAGCACCAGCCATAGGGTGCCAATAAATTCTGCTAGTAGTTTTTTCATTTTTTTGTTTTGTTGGTTAATTAATATTTTTTTCAAGATAGACATTTTTAATAAAGATTGGAATAGAACACCTGATCAGAAAATGATATTGATTACTTAAAAATTACAATTAATAAATATTGAATTGCTTTTATTATCTTGTATGTAATATAGAAGGGATGGATAAAAGGGCTTTCTTAAAAAGTATGGGTAAGATGGTGGCAATTACGCCTTTTCTGCCCTATAACCTGAATGCAAGGGAAATTGAATTTCAGCGGGATTATGGGAATAACGAAGAGGAGTTCTGGAAGGGCATCAGGAAAGATTATCTGTTAAAGCCTGAGTATATAAACCTGGAAAACGGATACTACAATATAACCCCTCAGCCAACCATGAGCAGGTTTCTGGAGCATGTTAAAAACATTAACTATGAGGGCTCCTACTATATGAGAACGGTCCAGTGGGAAAATAAAAAACGAGTCACTACACGTTTAGCGGCTTTGGTTGGGTGCTCATCTGATCAATTGATCATTACCCGTAACACTACGGAATCTTTGGACTTGATAATTGGGGGTTATCCATGGAATGAGAATGATGAGGCAATTTTTGCAGAACAGGATTACGGCTCCATGCAGGATCATTTTGCATTGATCGCAAAACGGTACGGGGTTGTCAATAAAATAGTTTCCTTACCTAACCATCCGGTTTCGGATGATGAATTGGTTGCACTGTACGAGGAACAGATTACGCCTAATACCAAATTAATTATGGTGTGCCATATGATCAACATTACAGGACAAATATTACCTGTCCGAAAGATTTGTGATATGGCACATAAGCATGGTGTTGAGGTCATGGTTGACGGAGCGCATTGTATTGGCCATATTCAGGTGAAGATAGATGATCTGAACTGCGATTATTACGCTTCCAGTCTTCACAAATGGTTAAGTACACCTTTAGGTGCCGGATTACTATATGTTGCTAGCGATAAGATATCAAAAATTTGGCCACTTTTAGCAGAACATGACCGGGATCCAAATGATATTACAAGGTTGAATCATACGGGCACCCACCCGGTTTATACCGATCTTGCTATTGAAGACTCAATAGATTATCTGGAAATGATTGGCCTGGAAAGAAAAGAAAAAAGATTAAGGTTCTTGCAGCGGTATTGGAGTGAAAAATTAAGGAATGTAAAAAATATCAATGTAAATACTCCGGTTGAGGATTATCGAAGTTGTGGGATTGCCAATGTGGGAATTGATAAAATAGCTCCTGCGGAGTTGGCAAAAATTCTTTTTAATGAATTTTATATATTTACGGTAGCTATAGATAGTGCCAACGTTCATGGATGTAGAATTACTCCTAATGTATACACAACTACAAAAGAACTGGATACTTTTGTAGAAGCTATGAATACATTGGCTTCAAGAGCATGAGGTTTTATTACAGCTATGTGGACCATTTATTTTAGATGGCTTCGCCAATAGAGAAACCTGATATTTGTCATAGGAAAGTTAGAGTTGAGGGTCTAGTTTTGATCAGTTTTATTCTATTTAAAAGGCTTAAATTTATAAGGTTTTGTTAGTACGGAAAGAAGTAATTTCCCAAATCATTTATTAGTAAAATATATTATAGAGCATAGCTGCTGTTATTATATTTAACCAAGGCTTGCGATATGAAACCAAAATAAAAACCTTCTAAGGGAAAATACGAATTCATAACTTTAACTAAACAATATGACTGAAACTAAAGGAAAATGGCAATTAAAACACAGTATTGTGTTGATGCGCGTACTTATTGGCTGGCACTTTTTATATGAAGGTGTTATAAAGCTTTACAATCCTGACTGGACCTCATTTGGCTACCTGGCTACAGCACAAGGTCCGCTGGAACCCATGTTTTTGGCAATCGCAAAAGAACCCTTAATTGGTTGGGCAGACACCCTTAATTGGTTGGCGCTAATGTTTGTGGGGATTACTCTTTTGTTAGGGATATTTGAGAAAAAAGGTGCTCTAGTCGGGATTCTATTACTCGCTTTGTATTATTTGGCACATCCTCCTTTCCCCTGGCTACAGCAATTAAATGTTGAGGGGAGTTATTGGTTTGTCAATAAAAATTTAATAGAACTTGCTGCCTGTATGGTTATTTATCAATTTCCAACCGGTCAAACTTTTGGTCTATCATACCTATTTAATAAAAACAAAGAACAAACTAAAACTGAAACCTTATGAAATGGACAAGAAGAGATGTAATTAAAGGCTTAGGCGGAATCCCTATTCTAGGAGCTGTATGGTGGGCGGGTGCTTCAAATTCGGTTTCCAAAAACAGGGAGCGCACAGCCATACTTGAACAATTGAATATACAGCCTTCATTACCTTCAGCAGTAAAAACAATTAGTGGTGATCCTGTAAGGGTAGGAATTATTGGTTTTGGAATTAGGGGAGAACAATTATGCAGAGCATTAGGATTTGCAACAAAAGAATGGTTGGAAGAAATGAGATTAGCTGCAGAAGAAGATCCAAATCATTCCCGATTGAAAGATTTTATGAATCAGGATAAATTGAATATAAAACTTACTGCAGTCTGCGATGTGTATGATGTTAGGGCAGACCGGGTAATTAATTCTTTTTCCACTGAGG
>NZ_JBATKE010000222.1:0-19030 GCF_049669105.1 Eudoraea sp. | reverse complement strand
GTATAATTCGTTTAGTGGAGATAAGCTATCAAGGGAATACCAACAAATTCTTATGTGGCGGCCATATTATGAGACCCTATTAAATAGTCATCTCGAAATAAAAACACGATTGCCAGATACATATTTTGACAGCATCCAAAATTTTGATGGTCCTAATAGAAGAATACAGCTTATTTCAAAAGGCCCAGGTCATACCGAAAGTGATCTAATTTTATACTTGCCTGATGATAAAATAATATTTTCAGGTGACCTCATTTTCAATAAGTGTCATCCATATATGCCTCATGGGTCCATATCGAACTGGAAGAACTGGTTGGATTATATGAATTCTCTTGAAGTTAATACAATCATGCCCGGACATGGTGAAATTGGAGCAAAGAAACTTATTAATCATATGAAGAACTATCTATTGAATCTAGAAATATCGGCGAGTAATCTGCATAAGTATGATCAATCAATAGAGAAGATTGGGATGGTTCCCATTCCTGATGAATATAAAGATTGGTGGTTTGATCGTTTTTATGTGATGAATTTAAAGTTTGCCTATGAGGTTTCAAAAAAAGTAGAAAAGGAATGACACTGTACACAACAACGGGTATAAAATCATAGTAGCTAATCGCTATTACACTTCATACACTATATGTTAGCAGTAGTTTAATCTTAATTACAAAAACTTGCTGACCTTAAGAAAGAATCCTGATACAATACTCTCAAGACAATTATTATGATGAACTCTTCTAAATTTTATATCATTATAATACTTTTCATTTCCAGTTGTTCCTTTTATGAAAAACAATCAAATCCTTACCTCCAAACAGGGGAGGGATTCGTTGAGGTAGAAGGTGGGAAAATTTGGTACGGAATAATGGGAGAAGGCAATAATACTCCTTTAGTGTGTTTGCATGGAGGGCCTGGGGGTACAAGTAGAAGTTATTATAACTTATCTGAGATTGCGAAAGAACGTCCGGTTATCATGTTCGACCAATTAGGGACAGGGCGATCTGACCATCATCAGGATACGTCTTTATTAAAAGTGAAAAAGTTCGTTGAACAGGTGAAAGCGATTAAATCGGAGTTAAAATTGAATGAATTCTATGTGGTTGGAGGTTCCTGGGGAGCAGCATTGGCACTTGAATATTATACAATGTATCCAGAAGGCATTAAGGGACTCATATTTAATAGCCCCTATTTTAGCACTCCAATTTGGACTGAGGATGCACATAAGCTTATAGCAGCTCTGCCTGATTCTATCCAAACAGCCATTCGAATAGCTGAAACTGATAGTCTATTTGATACTGAATCTTACGCTGCTGCCAATACATTGTTTGCAAGTAAACACGGTAGAAGAAAAAAATTTAATAAACATCCATTTGACACTGTACAGTCCAAAAGAAATTCATTTATATATAATTATATGTGGGGTCCCAGTGAATTTACTGCTACAGGTACGCTAAGAGATTACGACAATCATCTAAACCTTAAAAATGTCAAAGTGCCAACATTGTTTACTACGGGTGAATTTGATGAAGCACGCCCCGAAACAGTCAAAGGACTTTGCCAAATGATACCCTTTGCAAAATTTATTATCATCCCGGATGCAGGTCATTCTACCCTCAATGATAATAGACTCGCTGTGGTTGCTGCGATTCAAGAATTTCTCGAGATACAAGAGAAATAAATCAAGAATTATCGAACAACCGCTAACACCTTATAAAATTAATTGCTGGTGCAAGCTTACTTACGAAAATCCTTACGTCCCGATAACTTTCGGGACAATAGGGATGGCCAATAATTGACCAATTATAAAATGAAAAAATGGTTACAGATCGTATCCTGAAATAGACTGATTTTTTCCTACATTTGTCTCTAATGCTAGGAAAATTGAACAAAGTAATTCTCTGCCTTTGTTTGTGTGGCATATCTTTTCATATTTCTGCACAACAGTATAGCTATGTTCAATACAATTCCGGGTTCGGAGCCCCTTTTGACCAGGTATCCACCGTACTTCAGGATCAGGCGGGCTTTATGTGGATTGGCAGCCAAAACGGTTTGTATCGATTTGATGGCATCCATTTTGACATCTATAGCATGCATACAAAGAGTCAATTCGTTCATCAGCTTCATGAACGCGAAGATCACCTGCTGTTTGTAAATGATATGGGTATCTACCAAATTGACGATTTGCTTTCCCAGCCTAAGGTAATTCCGCTAATAGAAGGCACAATCAATGAAACTACCGGGCTTCCTTTTTATCCCAACGATTTTACGCCAGGTAAAGATCAAGAAATCTGGCTTACTCAATCCAATCACAGCATTGGCAGGTTGCAACAAGGAGATTTCAAAACCTATCAATTTTCCAAAACGAACAAAGCTCAAAAGCTTGCGATACATGAAGACTCAAAGGGTGGAATTTGGGTGCTGAGTCCATTGGATGGATTATTCTACTTTGATAAAGCCACTAATACTTTTGAAAAAAAGCTGGACATTAAAAATGGGAATACCTTATTAATTAACAAAGATTACCTTGTGGTGGGAAACGATGCAATGCATGTTTATACCATTCAAGAAAATAAGCCCAAGCTAATTAAGATGATTGAGCTGGCTGATGACCTGATTACTGCCATGTATGCGGATGAAAATGATCAATACATCATCGGGACCAGGAAGGGAAAGTTATTTACAGTAGCTGATTTAAACAAACCTCCTCAAACTATATATGGAGCCAATGAAGCTCATCGGGTGGAAGAATTGGATTTTGGACAAATCTATGAAATTTATGTAACTACGGATAGCAAAAGTAATAATGATAAGCTCTGGGTTTGTTCGGAAACCGGTCTCTGGTTGCTCCAACAACGCTTTTTCAAAACCGTTAAAAATTTGCCCATGAATAATCCTATAGGTATTGCTATGGGCAATCAGGGGAAAGCCTGGGTACCCATTAATTATTTATACGAAATCTCTCCCCTTGAAGATGAATTCACCGCCAAGACCATCTATAATAATTTACAAGCAAATGCAGTTGCTCAAGACAAAGCCGGTTTCACCTGGGTAACAACGACTACCCCAAAAGTTGAATTATTAAAATATGCCAATAACAAGATCATCAAACGATATGATGATTTCCATGACCGGGGCGAGGCCATTTTCTATCTTTATCCAGACAGTAAAAGGAACCTCTGGTTTTGCCAGGCCCCTGTGAATAAACCCATTATTGGCCTTGCAAAGATCAATGCAAAAGGGGAAATCAAGTATTACGATGAGACCAAAGGTTTTTCCAGCAGAGTTCTGGCAATCAAGGAAAGTGCCCAGGGCGAAATATATGCTGCAGGTATTGGTGAAGAAAGTTATTTGTACCGTTTTGATCCGGTGAAAGATCGATTTGAGAACCTTAGCCCTACCCTTCCTTTTACAGCTATGCTCAATTTTGAAGCCCATGATTTGACCATCGACGATCGTGGTGTCGTATGGCTGGCTACTACAGATGGATTGCTTCGCTACGATTCTGAAAAAATCACACTGATCCAAAATGATATTTTAGGTCAAGAAGAGGTGAGAGGAGTAACACATTATTCCAATAATAATATTTGGATCTCCACGGCCACCAAAGGACTGGTTTTTCACCAACAAAATACTTCCACCATTTTAGGTGAAACAGAAGGTTTACCCGCAGTTATAAGTGCTTACCGATGTATCACTACAGATGCTCAGGGACGCCTTTGGGCAGGTACCGCAGAAGGCCTCGTATACTCACGCATTTCCGCGGCTACCCTTCCCTATTCCAATCCGCCAAGGATTAGAGAAGTCATAATCGATGGAAGAGAATTTACCGAAGGCTTCAATGAGGTGTTAGAAATAAAAAAAAGTCAACAGCTCAAATTACTATTTACGAATTTGTCCTTTCCTGCCAGAAATGTTCAATACCAATACAGACTGCTTCCAAAAGAAGATAGACAGATCATGCTGGAAGAACAACTCTGGCAATCTAACGGAAATAAAAATACGCTGTCATTAAACCAAATAGAACTAGGTGATTACTACCTGGAATTGCGAGCCAGACAACCTGGAGGCTACCAATGGAGTAAGCCTTTGGAAATTCAATTAAAGGTATTTGTGCCCTGGTATTTGCAAACCTGGTTTATTTATAGTTCCATTGGCCTGCTGGTTTTATTTATATCTTATTATTTTCGTTTTTACGTTAAACGACGATTCAACAGATTGCAACAAGTCTTGAAATACTCCAATGAAAAGTTAGCGAAAAAGGAAGAACAACTCCATCAAAAGATTCGGGAATTTGAAGAGCAGCAAGAAGAATTGGATAATGCAAATTCGAATATCCAAACCCTCGAACTATTTATCAAAGAAATTCCCAAAAAGGCATCCTGGAACGACATCATCACTGCAATGGGTAAAGCAGTTAACCAATCTGCTGATATTAATGCTTTTGAAATTGCATTTATGGAAAAAAATGAAATAGTCCATAGGGGTTATTCCAACCAGGAACGAAGTGGTTATACCTTTAGAAGCAAACCCTTCAACACCAAAACCAGTTTAACATGTTGGGCTATGACCAACAGTCAGGAAGTCTTAATTAATGACTTCGAAAAGGAGCATGCCATGTACATTGAAGAAAAGGCAGCCTACCTTTTTAATTCCTTATTGTTTATTCCTTTTACTTTAGAGAATGATCAGCCGGTCGTATTATGTGCGTACAGTATCCAGAAAAATCATTTCGATGCTAATGATTTGGTTATGTTTAGAATTTTAGCCCAATTTATCTACTCTTCTATTCACGAGGAAATAACGAAAAGGTTATGAAGAATCTATCGTTGCACATATTAATCTTGTTATTGTTTGGGGGAAATAACCAACAGGCCTTTGCCGAAAGTGATACTCTTACCGTAGGGATATACCATAATCCCCCCTTTGTAATAAAAACAGAAGATAATAATTTTGAAGGCTTGAGTATTGAGTTATGGGAAAACATAGCACAGTCTGCTAATCTGACTTACCGTTATGAACTATATTCAGATTTCGTCGGTATTTTAAAAAGACTTGAGTACCAGGATATCGATTTGACCATTAATCCAATGGATGTAAATGATTCGCGGGTTAACAAATTTGACATGACGCAGCCCTATTTCATTTCCAGTATTGGAGTAGCCATTCCTTACTTAAATCGCTCCCCCTTAGCCGTTTTCATCAGTAATATTTTCTCACTGGCTTTTTTAGAAATTATATTATTACTCATTTTTGTCATTTTTGTCTTTGGTTTTTTTCTATGGCTAATTGAACGAAGGCACAATAAATTTCAATTCCGTCCCGGTTTGTTAGGCCTTTTTGACGGGCTATGGTGGTCAGCCGTAACGATGACTACGGTGGGTTATGGCGATAAAGCTCCCAAGTCGAACATAGGCAAAGCGATTGCCATTATTTGGATGTTTACTGCAGTGATCATTATTTCGAGTTTTACTGCCAGCGTAGCTTCCACTCTAACTATTACCGGATTACAAACCGACATAAAAAATGCCGAGGATATTCGATTGGTGGAAAATATTTCCGTGGTGGGTGCTACCAACAGTGAGTCCTATTTAGTGCACGAAAATATCCCTATCAGTAAGACATATGCCTCACCTATTCTTGCACTCAGGGCACTTGCCAAAAAAGAAAATGATGTGCTGCTATATGATCGTACCATTTTACAGTATTACATAAATCGGCTTTCTTTAGATGAAAAAGTGAAACTGCTGCCCTTCACTTTGAAAGAGAACTATCAAAGTTTTATGCTACCGAAGAACCACCCGGCTTTTGACCTGATCAATGTTGGTTTGATGAAGGAGATCCAGAAGGAACACTGGGTAGATTTGCAAAGAAAGTATGATGTTAAGGGGAAATAAAAAATGGAGTGTTGCTCCTGGATAAGATTTTAAGTTAAAAATGATTCATCTTTCTAAAATAAATAGGTTGATTTTTAAAATAATTGCATTTTAAACAACATATTTAATATGCTATTAGAATAAAACCGAAAACGTAAACTATATTTTAAATAACGAATGGCTATCCATATATAAAAATCATTGAAACGCTTCTTATACTAAAAGTTGGCTTTAATTTAGCAACAAACCCAATCTTAGCATTATATCATATACGTATTAATATTCTTTTATTTTGTATTTTATTCATATTTGTATAATTATGATTATCCAAACCATAAAATTCAGGTCCAGGCGTAAAGAAGAGGAAGTGATGAATAAAAACAATATGGTAAATTAGAAGTGTGATTATAAAAAACCAAATGGAAAAGGACAAGAATAAATCATTTACTAAATGGTTGGAGATCCTGCAGCAGGAAAGTTGGCAACTTGAACTATTGATTTCTGGTTTTGCTATTTTTTTACTCGCCGAATCATATGAGCCAGTTCACAACCTGGATTATCAAATTGACCTATTGCTATCAGGGAGTCCCTATTATGGATTACTTTATATACCTTATCAGGTATTATTGGGTGCGTGGTATGTTTTGATTATCAATCTTATACTGCATGTTTTGTTACGTGGGCTTTGGATCAGCACAATAGGATTACGCTATGTGTCTGGAGATATTGATTTTAACAAGCTAAATATCAGTCCTAAATTTGATCGGTTTCTTCGAAGTAAGATTGTGAGTTTCGATTTATATATCCAGCAACTCGAAAAATTATGCAGTGCTGTTTTCGGTTTTACTTTTCTTATCATTTTTATTCTAATTTCCGGAGGACTTTTTGTTGTAGGACTTGTTATCCTGGCAATGACTATGGAAGGGATAAACACCAGATTCGGAGATCTATGGGTCTTGGTTATTGTGCCTTTTTTATTATTATATTTATTGGGAGGTTTTATTTATTTCCTTGATTTCATTACCCTTGGTTGGATAAAACGAAAAAAAAGAATTGCCAGGTTCTATTATCCTATTTATCGCTTTTTTAGCGTTATTACTTTGGCTTTTATCTATCGGCCGATTTATTATAATTTGTTGGATAATAAATTCGGGCGTAGTATAGTTTTATTTTTAATCCCTTATCTGATTGGTTTTACCTTAATTGCTTCATTGACCGTAAATACACATGCTTATCTACCTGGAAATCGAACGTTACAATCCATTAGCAACAATTTTTATGATGATACCTTAGAAGACAGGACTTCATATTCAGCTAGTATTTCTTCTAAATTTGTCAAAAACGGATATGCTCAACTTTTTCTGCCTTATGTCGCACGTAACGATGATAAAGTTATTGAGGCCATTTGCCCGGACTTAAAACCAGCTAAAACGGGCTTTTTTTTCTTTGGCAATGATGATCCGCTACGAAACAACATGAATGCAGATATGGCTTTGGACTGCCACGTCCAACGATTTAAAATTTATGTTAATGATACACTAATAAACAATCTTAAATACCGGTTCCATGAACACCCTGCTCGCAAAAATATTGGATTACTGACTGTTCTGGATGTAGGAGACCTGCCTCGCGGAGAACATGCAATAAAAGTAGATGTGCAAATTCTCCAAAATAATAATGGAAAAGACACCTTGTTTTTTCGTGAAACCGCCCTTATACCTTTTTGGAAAGAATAGAATATTATGTGAAGATTCTTCAATTTATAAGACAGAGATCGTTGAGGGAATAACAAAGACTAACAAAGCATATATTTAATAAAAAATGAAAAAATAAATTATGAAAATAACGCTCAAGATCGTATTCCTCCCCCTATTGATCATCTCGATAAACTCCTTTGCGCAAAAATCATCAAAAGAACTTACTGCCAAAATAGAGGCGATGGCAAAAGTAGGAGCCTGTTATTCACCATCATTTTCACCGGATGCCAGTGAAATAGCATTTATATCGAATATTAGTGGAATTCCACAATTATGGAAAATCCCAAGTACTGGAGGCTGGCCTATACAATTGACAAACTTTAATGATCCGGTTTCCAATGCGATCTGGTCACCAAAAGGAAATAAAATTGCCTTTCAACTTGCTCCGGGTGGTGGTATGAATAGCCAGATATACACTATCAAGGCCGATGGAAGCGAAATTGAACGAATTACCAGTGGAGGAAAATCAAATAATTGGATGGGCAACTGGAGCGACGATGGAAATTATTTGTCCTATTCTTCAAATCAAAACAATCCTTCCGGCATGGATAGTCATCTGTATAATATGCTAACCAAAACGACTGAATTGAGCATAATGAATCAAGGAATCGGGCGCATTACTGATATAGGCAAAGACAATGACCGGTTTTTACTGTCAAGAGTAGCGAGTAGGGGAAGTAATGATCTATATCTAATTGATAAAGAATCTAATGAAACACTGCTAACGAAACACAGTGGTCCAGGTAGTTTCTATGGGGAGTTTTCTCCGAATGGTGAAATTTATATCTCCTCAAATCTGAATAGAGATAAGATAGCGTTTGGAAAAATTAAGAACAGAAAAATTGAAGTATTAAGTGAACGCGGAGATTCGGAATTACAGAACTTCATCTTTAATGAATCGGGATCAATGGCATTACTTGTCTGGAATGTTGCCGGAAAAAATGAAATAAGTCTTTTTGATATCCAAAACCAAAAGGAATTAAGGATATTAGATATGCCCGTAGAGCAAGTGGGAGGAGGAGATTTTTCTTCTGATGACCGTTACTTTCTCTTCACAGGAAGTGGCTCCACAGAACCTGCCAATGTCTGGCTTTATGATTTCGAAAATGACACGTTCACAAAATTGACGGACAGTCCGCATCCTGGTATCAATCTTGAAGAATTGATTGCCCCGGAGCTGGTCAAATTCAAATCATTTGATGGTTTAGAGCTGAGCGGATGGCTATACAAGCCCGGAGTAGGCAATCATCCTTATCCGACTGTAATCAGTTATCATGGCGGCCCCGAGGGTCAGTCCCGACCATCATTCAGCTATACTTTTCAAGCATTGTTGAGTCAGGGCATAGCGGTCTTTTCTCCAAATGTCAGGGGATCCTCAGGTTTTGGAAAGGAATTCGTGAATTTAGACAATGGTGCCTTACGAACAAACGGGATAAAAGACATTGAAGCTTGTTACAACTATGTGGTTGAATCTGGTTTTGCAGATAAAAGCAAGGTTGGAATCATGGGTGGCTCTTATGGCGGTTATATGGTTATGGCAGGAATTACGGAGTATCCCGATATGTTCGCTGCAGCTGCCAACTTATTTGGGGTAGTTAATTTCATTACTTTTTTCGAACAGACGGAACCATGGATGGCTGCGATTTCAAAAGTTGAATATGGAGATCCAGATACTGAGGCAGATATGCTAAGGGCGCTGTCTCCTATCAATAAGGTTGAAGTTGTCAAAACCCCGACAATTGTTTTACACGGCGCAAATGATACAAATGTTCCTGTTGTTGAGGCAGAACAAGTTGTAGAAAATCTTAAAAAAAGAAATATTCCGGTAGAGTACATTTTATTCCAGGATGAAGGACACGGGTGGAGGAAAACTTCCAATAAGGTTACCTCTGCGGTGTCAATCGTTAACTGGTTTAAACTGTACTTAGTTGAAAAGTAATACTGTGTCTAACAAAAATTAAACGGCATTAATGACCGCTTAACTAAACTGTAATAAGTTACTCATACCTTAATTGAACACCCTTAAAGGACCATGAAATCCTAAATTCATGTGTAACAAATTTTCCTGGTCGTCGTCGACTATATATACCAGTAGATATTCGACCATGAATATAAAACCAATCTCTCTACAATTTTCAATTCTAATTTTCGGTAGTGCCGCTTTCTTGTTTTTACTTATTGAAAGAATCGTGGTCCCTTTTTTGGCAAATCGTGGATTAGATCCCGCAATCAACTTTTTAATTCTTGGCTCTCCACATATTCTATTCTTCATTGTGGCATTATTAGCTTATAAAAAAGAAGGCAACGATTGTTCATGGAAATCTCTATGTCAGCGCTTCAGAATATTACCAATAAAAGGAAAATTTTGGTTTTGGGTTATTCTATTTGTTATCATTGATATTTCCTTGTATCTATTAGTTTACAAATTAGGATACCCATTTGTTAAATGGGTTCATGACTTATTTCCAACTCCAGAAATAGTTCTTGATATAATGGGAGATCGTCCTATGTTTGTCGGACGTAATCTTAGTGGTAATTGGTGGTTATTAGGACTGTTTTTTTTTAGATATTTCTTCAATGTTGTGGGAGAAGAATTTTTATGGCGAGGTTATTTATTTCCACGTCAAGAATTAACGCATGGAAAAAATACTTGGATTGTACATGGCTTATTGTGGACAGGCTTCCATTTGTTTGCTCCTTATAACGCATTGATGGTACTTCCAGGAGCACTATTTATGTCGTACATAGTTCAGAGATATAAAAACAATACAATTTTTATTATTTCCCATGCTGTTATGAATGGGATTCCTATGGTAGGAATTATTCAGGGTATTATTAATTGAGGTATTTAATAGTAAACTACTGCCTGCACAACCTATAACCCATTGCAGCGGATTTTCTAAAGGAAAATCCAACCCAAAAAATTAACTTTGGTTTTAGACAGAAAATCCTTGTGGATTTTCCACGTCAACATCATAACCGAAGTCGTTGTGCATCATTTTAGCTATTTAAAGAATGGACCAATCTAACAAGCTTAAAGTAATTAAATGGATACATACTATAATATGGTTGTTTTTCGTCACCATAATATTCTATATTCTATACTCCGGAATTACCGGTAAAATTAATACGTTCACTTGGATTGCAATAGCCCTGGTTATAGGAGAAGGAATTATTTTGCTTATTTTCAAAATGTTTTGTCCTTTAACTGTACTTGCGCGGAAGTATTCAAATTCTCAAAAGGATAATTTTGACATTTATCTCCCAAATTGGTTAGCGAAATTCAATAAAATCATTTTTACAAGCATTTTTCTGTCTGGACTAGTTATAGTTCTTATTCGAATGGTATTGAAAAACTGATGTTCTGATATAAAAACGGTTTACAACAAAACTGATAATTCAGTGCTCACCTTTTTCAAAAAGAAAATTCCTAATTTTAAGCAGCTCGATTCCGGATAGAAAACCCTAGCGGATTTCCCGCACCAAAATCATAGGTGCTGTTCAAGTTCCAAGAAAGCAAGGAAAGGCTAGCTGATCTATGAAGCGATATTAAAATAATTGTATCCAGCCAAACCGTTAGCGGTAATTAAAAAAGAAATACTTATGAGGTTTTTAAATCAGAAAAGAGTTTTAAACAGCGTTTTAATTTTCCTATTTGTCTCAGTCAATGGTTTTGCCCAATCTACTGATGATAGTTTTGAACAGGATTTTGAAAAGAAGTTCAACAATGCAAGACTAGTTTTCCACAGAACATATTTTGAAAAAGCATCAACGCTATTCGATACGCTTATCAACCAACAAAAAGAACATGCCTTGACTTATGGTTATGCGGCAATGACCGACTTTATGCTATATAGAGATCCATCTCAAAATATTGAAAAAGCTAAAACATTATCCAGGAAAACAGATGTTGACCATTCATTTACGATGGCTTTATGTAGTTTTGCGAATGGAGATTTGTCAGATTGTGAATTAAAAATGAAAGAGTTCTTGTCCAGGTATCCCGACAACAAATATGGCATGCATATTCTGGGATTTACTCAAACAGATTTAGGCCGACCAGAAGATGGTTTAGAAACATTAACAGATTTAATAAACAAAAATCCTTCGTATTACCCTGCATACAATCATATTGGTTATACGTATCTAAGTCTTAAACAGGAAGAAAGTGCATTAAAGGCATTTAAGCAATTTTTAAAAAACGACAGTCTAAACCCTAGTGCTTTGGATTCTGTTGCTGAAGGATTAGCAGCAATTGGAGAGTATGATATTGCAATTGCCAACTTAGCTAAGGCGGTTCTTTTGGAACCTGATTTTGCGTATGGGTGGAAGCATTTGGGTGATATTTTTAAACAAAGCGGTGAACTGGAATTGGCAATCCGAGCTTATGAGAACGTAAAGAAATCTGCTAAATTATACGGAGTAGACTTTGTAAGCTCTGTCGATAAAGAGCTTATGGCTTTAAAACAATAGCTATCGGGATAACCAACCCATAAGCAATGATTAACTTCTTTAGACAAAAAATAAAACGAATAAAAGTCAATGCATATTTAATATATAATTAGGTTAATATAATTGGAAAAGAGAGAACATAAATACTATGAAACGAATTTTATCTGAGGTTTTTCAAATATCAATAGGTGTTCTTCTTGCAAGTATAGGACTAAAAATGTTTTTACTGCCTAACGGCTTCCTGGATGGCGGTGCAACAGGAATTGCCATATTGCTAAGTGAACTTTTCCACTTTGATATTTCTTATACGCTATTAATTGTAAGCATCCCATTTCTGATATTGGCTTGGTTTTACCTATCTAAAAGAATATTTATTAAATCGGTGATATCAATCCTCTCATTAGCAATTATCATCCATTTTGAAAATTTTTCTGCGATAACAGAAGACAAGCTTCTGATTGCAATATTTGGTGGTCTTTTCTTAGGAGCTGGAATTGGTTTGACTATAAAAAACGGTGCAGTTTTAGATGGTTCAGAAATCTTGGGGATTTTTTTAAATGATCGTTTAGGTATAAGTATAGGAAAGGTTGTGCTTTTTTTTAATGCAATTTTATTTGGAGCAACTGCAGTATTGCTTTCACTTGAAGTAGCAATGTACTCCATATTGACATTCATAGTAACCGCTAAAGTTATTGATCTAATGATCGAGGGGTTTGAAGATTTCGTTGGTTTAATGATTGTGTCTGAAAAAACTAATGAAATTAATAATGAGCTTATTCGCGTTGTTGGTACTGGCACAACTTTATATAAAGGATCAGGAGGCTTTGGAAAAAGAGGCGCTCAAACTGCAAAAGACATTATCCACACTGTAATCAATAGAATTGATATTAGAAGAACATATAATTTAATTAACGCAATAGATAAGAATGCCTTTATAATTGAATTTGACGTAAACAACATTAGAGGAGGTATGTATACAAAATATTTTTCCAGAGAAGGATTAAAAAAACTATCGCCAACAAAGCATAAAAAAACCAGCGATTTAAGCGATGAAACCAAATAACAACCTTATACCGCTCAAAATTAAACTAAAACGCTGTTACATAGAACCCTTAACTATATATGCAAAAGCATTGGCATGCATATCCTGCTTAATCAAATTTCAAGATCTACAAGTTGATTTCTTCTATTTGCCTGATATCCCTTGAAGAAGTTCCGATTCGTAGCATGTATGCCCCTTTTTCAAGAGCCCATTCCCCGCCAGCTTCATCCCAATAACGTAACTCAGAAACCGGAATACCAATAGACAGGCGCTCAATTGCCCCCGGCTCTAAAATACCGGTTTTTGCAAATGCTTTTAGCTCCTGAACAGGACGATCAATGGTTGATTCAAGTTTTTCTGTATATACCTGAACTACTTCTTTTCCAGCAATTTGCCCCGTATTTTCAACGTTTACAAGAATATTGATCATCCCATTTGACAGGCTCACTTCTAGGTCTGAATAGTCAAAAATTGTGTATGAAAGTCCAAAGCCAAAAGGATAAGAAACCTGTAGGTTGGCTTTATCGAAGTGCCTGTAACCTACATAAACACTTTCATCATAGTTCGTATAGTCTCTGTTTCGGACTTTCTCAGCTTCCGGCCTCTCCTCCTTCTGAAATAAAAGACCTGAAATCGCATCAGTGTATGTAAGATGTCCGCCTTCCTGAGGAAAGTTGGCATTTGAAGCATGGTCATCCAAAGCAATTGGGAAAGTCATTGGTAATTTACCACTTGGATTCACCTTTCCGCTTAAAATATCTGCAACAGAATTTCCTCCTTCTTGTCCTCCTTGCCATGCCAGCAAAATTGCATCTGGTTGTCCTTTCCAGGAAGCGGTTTCAATAACTCCCCCAATATTGAGGACCACAATCAGTTTTTTACCGGCATTCTGGAAAGCCCGGGTAGTACTGGAAATCATTTCCTGCTCTAATTCCTTCAGCAAAAAGTCGTCAATCTCTACCCTGTCACCTCCTTCACCTGCATTTCTCCCAATGGTCAGAATACCAACGTCTGAACTTTCAACTATTTCTTTTAGTTGTTCAGCAGTAAAAGTCATCTCAGGTGGTGTATATGGAGTAAACATGGCTTCAATTCCTTCGGCCTTTTCAAATGACTTCTCGTTTGCTGATCTATGCAGCTCATATACATGCTTCGCCGCTTCATTGATTTCAAAGCCGGCATTCTCCAAACCTTTCTCAAGAGAAATTGTGTAAGCCTCATTCACATCTCCCGAGCCTGTGCCGCCTGCAATAAAATTGTAAGAAGTGATTCCTAACAGGGCAATATTCCTGGTATTTTGCAAGGGGAGTGCATTCTTATTTTTAAGTAACACCATTCCCTCAGAGGCAGACAAGCGGGTGGTTTTAGCATGTGCTTTGAGATCAGGATTGTTTCCATACTCTTGATTCTGCATCTTCCTGGTTTTCAGTATCAATTCCAGAATACGACTTACAGATCTATCAATAGCTTCTATAGACAATGTTCCATTTTCGCTGGCCTCTAAAAGTGCGTCCCACTGTTTTTTGGTTCCCGGTTCCAATAGGTCGTTCCCGGCCCTTATTTGAGCCGCTGCATTCCTTCCCCCAAACCAATCACTCATCACGAGTCCTTCGAATCCCCAATCGTTTCTTAACACATCAGTTAGCAAATATTCACTTTCTGAAGTATAGGTACCATTTACTTTGTTGTAAGAAGACATAATTGTCCAGGGTTGCGATTTTTGTACAACAATCTCAAAGCCTTTTAAATAGATTTCTCGCAAGGCCCTTTCGGAAATGATAGCATCATTCAAATTTCGCTCGGTTTCCTGATTATTGGCAACAAAATGTTTTACAGAAGTACCAATACCGTTAGATTCAATACCATTTACCATAGCGGCGCCCATATTCCCCGTCAATACCGGATCTTCAGAATAATATTCAAAATTTCTCCCACATAAGGGGTGACGATGAATGTTTGCGCCCGGCCCCAAAATAACATCTATTCCGTATTCCGATGCTTCCTTGCCCATGGCATTACCAACCTCCTGAACAAGCGCTTCGTTCCAGGTTGATGCGAGCAAAGTAGCTATTGGGAAGGCAGTGCAATAATAGGTTCTGTCCTCACCTTCTCGTGTTGGTTCTATTCTTAGGCCAGCCGGACCGTCTGATAAGTATACTGTCGGAATTCCCAGCCTTGGGGTAGGCACAATAGTACCAACAGCCCCGGGTATTCCATCTCCCGGTTCATTCATTCCAATAGCCGAAGCAATTCCCGAGCCTTTAAGCAAATGGATCTTTTCCTCTAAAGTCATTTGTGAGACCAGGTCTTTTACTCTCACCTCAATTGACTTGCGATCATCTTCGTAATCATCTAACCGGTTATTCCCATTCCGATCTAAAAAAGTGTACCCTTCTATCGTTAATTCCTTGATATTAAAGTGGTCAAGATAATCCTTTTCAAAAGTAAAAAAGCTTGATTTTAAATAGGACCAACCGATAAAGGCGGCAATTGCTATGAGAACAATTAAGGATGTTAAAATAATCAAGAATCTTTTTAAAATCTTCTTCATGTTTTTTAATAGTGTCTGTAAGACACAAAAATAATACATTCCTTTTCGTGGCACAATGCCTCAAATCTTAGAAGTGCAATATGAATGTGCAGGGTATCATTAAACATGGAGAGGATAATTTCTTGCTGAATCGTTCAAATGAACAAGTATTAAATTTACTATCCAATACTATTAGATGTTGCCCTCATTGCAAACTCTGCTTGTTCAAAAAAAGATGCCAAAACATGACAGAGCCTCTCTTGAAGAGCGCACTAAGGCTGTCCGAACAAAAGAATATTCAACCATGTAGGCAGGCTACGCTTCATATATAAATCATAGTTCACCATTTGGAACATAATTTTGGTAATTATTCGTGTTTCTTTTTAAATCCAGCTTTTTTTAACCAGCTTCGGACTTCGTCTTGAAACAGGGGATCAAAAGTCTGTTGGCTGGCAGTATCCCAATCCACGCATCTATCCGAAACTTTGTAGAATCCCTGTTGGCCTCCTTTCATCACTTTTATCCTAAAATTATCAGGTGCCTATTTTCAAAAAGAGTATTGAAATGTTGGATATTCTGCTCAGGATTGACGTTTATATCGTACTCAGCAAACAATAGCAAGGTTGGGCATTGAATTGATTTTAAAACCTCATCATTGTTATAATCAGCTATCAGGTACCAAAATCGGGCACTACCAATAAAACCAGATATTTTACCTACATTATAACCTAACCTTTTGTTCTTCCTATCTTTCTTCATCCGCTTTGTCAGTTTATCTCCTGAAAATCCATTGCACATGTATTGCAAACTGTCATTAGAACTTGTCTGCTCCTTTACACCAACTGTTGGGCCAGCCAGTGCAATTACGAAAGCTACATCCTTGTGTTCTGCAGCAACAATTTGAACAATCCAGCCCCCCTGACTGTGACCGCTTATACCAATTCGGCCAGAATCAATGAAGGGCAATGTCTTTAAAAAAGTTATGGCTGCATAGGCATCTTCAGCTCTCCCATAAAAATTATTTTTTTTCCAGTTGCCGGTAGATTTTCCTAAACCTCTCTTATTGCAATACAAAATAGCATACCCCTGCTCGAGCAAAACATCTTCTATATAAAATTTATGTGCCCCCCACGCTTCGTTTTCGTATCCTTCAAAGGAATGATTCCCGGGGCCTTGTTGAAAAACAACAGCAAGTGTGTTATCATTATTATTGGGTCTGATCAGTATGCCTTCAATGGTTTCTTCCCCACTTTTAAAATATACTTTAGAAGCCAATCTCTCCTGACCATTCATATAGCTGTTTATTATCAGGGCAATTACCATGATTAATCTTGTTTTCATTTTTTATTTATTTTATAACTCATTTTTTTCCATAAATACTCCAGTGGTCCCTGGTCTCTTCGTTTTAACCATAAGTAACTTATTGCCGATTGTAAAACGAAAAACAATAATGCAATTCCATAAGTCTCTATTTTGGATACTTTACCAAATAACTGAAATACATTAGTACAATGAAAAAACACTACCAGATAAAAAACCGACTGAAATATATAATTAGACAATGCTGTTTTTCCAACATACTTAAACCATTGTAGCATTTTCTTAAAAAAACCTTTTTGATATAAACGAACAAAAAGTGCTACATAACTCAAGGCCTGTAAAATCATTCCTGCTGCTATAACAAAAGGCACCCAAAGCAAAGGAATATCCAATTCCAGTTCACCAGACATCACCAGATGATAAAAGTAGCTTGCTGTAAGGCCTACCGTAAAGCCCAAAAGAATCATTCCATTCGTGATTTTTTTCAGTTTTACGGGAACTCTGAAAAAGTCCAACTTTCCTAAAATCACCCCGATGAGCATATTACCAAAAGTATAGACCAGTGTAATCGGCATATCTTTAAAAAAGTTCAACCAAGGGGCCATTATGGTATTTACCCTTAAATATTCCCAATAAGAAGTAGTGGTTGGTTGCACCAATGCTAATCCGTAATCATAATCATACACCTGCCACTCTAAAGCACTGTTACCAATAAAAACTATACCGGTAAGTACTACATTAAATATAATGGCGAGTACGATTGTTTTTTTTATAGACCAATTACGTATCAGCAACAAGAAAACACCACCAAAGGCATAAGACATGATAATATCTCCATTCCATAACACAAAACAATGTATTGCACCGATAAGAAATAACAGAGCCATTCTTTTTAGAAAGTAACTTTTAAAGTACACTCCGCTCTTCTCGGCTCTAGACATTTGGATATAAAATCCAAACCCGAAAAGGATAGAAAATATAGTGATGAACTTTTTGGAAATAAGAAGATCTGATAAAAAGTTCAAAGGTCCATCAAAGACACTTGCAATTGAAGGGTCGTCACTGTAAGGAACGTTGGCCAATAATACGCCCAAGAGTGCAAATCCCCTTAAAGCGTCTACAACTTCAATCCTGGATTTGGCAATCGGTTTAAATGTTTTCATCTTGTTTTATGATTATGGTTTTTTGCATCCGATTTTCGAACACTTAACAAGAAGACCCGAAGATATTAGGGCTGTTACGCTTTTTTAAACTTTGCTTGTACTGAAAACTGATTTCAGGACATTGTTTTACCTGAAATGACCTGGGGAATGTCCTAATTTTTTCTTGAAGGCCTCATACATTGCGGATCTGGACTTGAATCCGGCATCAAAACCAATACCTTCAATTGATAATTGATTCTTGGTATCGGCTTCAATAATTACCAGGCATTTATCCACGCGATGGTTATTTACCCATTCATTAAAATTCATTCCCAGATTTTGGTTGATACAGCTAGAGATTGTTCGTGCAGAAATCTGAATCTCTTTGGCAAAAGAATGGAGGGTTAGATCTTGATCGAGGTAATATTCATTGGTCTCCATTTTGCTTTTGATCTTCCCACAAATTTCAGGATCAATAGCCGTACTTACTTTATGGGAAGTTGGTGCATTATCTTTCAATGTATTGAAAGTATCGCCAGATCCATCAAAGAGGGTCTGTTGTGTAAAAGCTTTGTAACTCACAAAGTAGTTGAAAATAGCAATGAATAAATAGGCTAAAATTGTTAGATCGGATTGACCCGTCCCGCCTAATATGATACGCAATAATTCAGCTCCCCATAACAAAATAATAGGGGCTATAGCGAAGATACATTGCCATAGCCAGTTGATATTGAGAAGAGCCATATCTGTATATTCATTTCTAATTAAGTTTCGATAATTTAATGTTTCTCTTATGGCAATGGCAAACACCGTTACAGTTAAAATAAAGGCGTAATATTGTTGCGCCATGAAAAAATGATCAAGAAATTCCCAGCCTAAAAGATCCAATAAAGAATTACCGGAAAACAGTAACA
>NZ_JBATKE010000221.1:0-7005 GCF_049669105.1 Eudoraea sp. | reverse complement strand
AATGGTGCCATTGACGCCAGGCGATTGTATCATTAGGGTCATAAGTAGATTTAATTTCCAGAGGACCGGATGCTCCTCCGGTATTTGTTGTTATTTCAATTTTTCCGTCTTGATTGGCGGTGTACATTAACCCAACTTGGTAGGTCCCCGTAACAGACACCTCTACCATATATCTTGTCCATTCGCCTGGTTCCGTCCAGCCAATATATAACTGCCCATTCTGAGGTTGCACAAGATTGAATTTTGAATTATCAGCGTTATTGTGAAATTTTGTATAAGAAATATCTACAGCTTCCCCTTTTCTGAAGGCGCTTAGATAATCATTACCTTTATTAAGCTTTCCGCTCCCATTGTTGACAGAGTCTGTATCGTGGTAAGCAATTCCTTCTCCTCCCAGATCGTAATATTCACAGTGTAATTTGCCTGGGATGGTTTGAATACTCTGCTTGTATTTATCATCAGAGTAGGCTGAATTTAATTCCTCCTTAGGTAAATTTTTACATGAAGAAACAATGATTAAAATTAAAGCAAAAATATTAGTAAGAGAAGCAACATTTTGTATCATCTGCGGGTTAGTAAGTAAGCATAACTTTTTCCACCGCCGTTTGAACAATATCGATATCGTTAAACCCCCTAAAACCGCTAAATCCAACAGATAATTGTGTGTCCTCAATTTTAATGGGCTGCCCTCCTACCCATCCAATAAGGTCCGGGAGTTCTATGGGTGAATCTTCAGGGTCCATTTCTCCTCCAAAAACTATTTTTTCATAGTCGCCTGTTCGTTGCCCGGTAATCCAAACCTGACTTGCCTTTTTATAGGCGACGCTAAAAAAATGCCGTCCTTTTAATTTATCGGTTCCAAATAGTTTCCCATAAACCCTTCCATCTTCGGTTAGTATACAGATAGCTACATTACCATCTGATATATCCCAGTCTTCAGGGCTGTTTTGGTAGCTGACTATTGCTTCTTCTAAAGTCTCAAATATGGAATTTATTATTTTTTCAAGCGCAGTTTGGTTCATCTATATTGATTGAGTTGATTATTCAAATCCCAATAAATATAGTATAAAAAGCCTAAAGTTTAAATTATACAAACAAGAGTTTGGAGATATTTGATCTGGCCCCTTGAACAAAAAGAAGTTGCTGCAAAAAATTGAAAGGGGTAACAACTTTGTAGAATTGAACTATAAAATAAACCGCTTTACCCTATTGGAATCATGCTTTAAATACACCTCTCCCTCAACCAGATCAATGGCATAATTTGGCTTCCTGTTTTTTCCAAGCGGAATACTGCTTTCGCTTTTACCGGTATCCTTGTTAATTTTTAAAAGTTCAATTCCATTTTCACTTTTAGTAAGGACCATGCAGTAATTTCTTGCTTCTTTTGTGGCCTTGAATCTTTTATTAGCAGCATTAAAAGCCAATCCAGCTGCACTACCAGCAGATTTACCCATTTCATTATAGGCAGATCCCAATTGTGCAAATGTTTGCCCTTCAACTGTATTAAGTCCTTGTTGAGCTCCTGCTTCCTGCAAAACACCAGAAGCCATTGCACTTGCCACAGATACATAACCAGCGTATACTGCACCTGCGAAAAGTAATGCTCTTTTCCATCCTTCTTCTCTTGGTGAGGCGTAATATTTTTGAAATAAAAGAGCCCCGTTATAATCGTACATGGCAAAATTTTGATCTGAACTCAAGAGGATGCCTTTTTCTCTTAACTCCAAAGTATTAGGGGATTCATTTTCTTCAAATTTAACAGGTTCTGAACCAGACATATCAATTGCCCCATTGTCTAGATTAACACTTATTACAGCCCCGGCTTTATAATCATAGGTATATAAATGGTTCCCATTATGGTTTACTAACTTATAATGGGTTTTTAGATCTTTGTCCCATAAAAGCTCTCCAGTGCCTGTATTTACTATATTCATTTCTTCTGCTGTGGCATAGAGTATTCCAAGCTCTGTTGTAAGCGTATAACCCACATGACCTTTCACTTTGATTGTCTTATCAAATGTAAAGAGGCCGTTTTTGGTATCGAGATAATTTAAAAAATGTTTCTCATTTCTAGTAGTAATCACCAACATACCGTTTTTGGTTGGTGTATAATCGTAAATGCCACCTTTTATACTAATGCCATTTCCTTTTTTGCCCCACAACCCGGAACCATCTAGCATAGAAAAAAGATTTACCTTAGAATTTTGTTTTCCTTGCGGCAAGACTAGTAGATTATTATTTATCCATGCTGTCAGTCCTAATTGTCCTTTTACCTGCACTGGATCTTTCCAGATCATTTCTCCATTAGTAACATCATATGCTCTGTATGTAGAAGTGAAGGTTACAATGTTATTACCATTGGAAGACATCGACTGATTTTCGTTTCTTTGTTCTGAACCTATAACAAAATAATCTCCAGATGGGTGCATATTAAAATCCAGCTTAATTTCCATGCCTTCAGAGGCTGCTTCGGCTACATTCTTTAGAAGGTTGCCAAAAGCACCCATATTACTAAGTTGTTTCGCCTCACTGGAATTATCTATGCTCCAAATAACATCACCGGATTTGGAGTTAATTTTTACATTTTTAAGTAATGTTATTCCCAATAATTCATCTTCATTTAACTCAACCAAATTTACCAGTTTACCAAAACTACCTTCTTTGCTCCAGAGTACTTTGCCGGAAGCTATATCGATAGAAAGTGCCATATCTTCACCAGAAACAGATTTCCCCGCTACAACTATGCTATTAGATTGGTAAAGTACAAAATGCTGTTTCACATTTTTAATTCCATGTTCAAAAGAGTTAAATACTTTAGTACCGTCAAACAAATTAAGTATAAATAACCCTTTATCTGTTTCAATTTTGGCAAAAGGCGAACTGTCCAGTTCCGTGAATGAATTTTCATTCAAACGGCCAAAAGTTATGTCGCTCCAAATTACCTCACCACTGGTATTATCAATGCCGAACAAGCCAGAATTAGTTTGCACAACATAGTTGCCTAATGCACTTACAGTCTGCCAATTTACTTCGTTATTAAACGTAGAGGTCCATGTTTCTTCTGCTTGAGCGAATATTGTAAGGTTAAATAAAATTAATGCGGATAAAATAAGTTTTTTAAGCATTTTAGTAGGTGTCAGGTTAAAATTTGGGTTGAATTGACTCGTGAAATAAAAACGATTCAATTTCTTAATTATTGTTAACCAGAGTGTTGGGTTTTAAATCAAAAATGGGGAAGTGAAGTGGCGGGCACTTCATCTTCCCCTAATTATCTTACATCCATTATTCAATTTAGTAGATCTGGATATAACTATTTTTAAAAACGTGTTTTAAGCTTTGGGTTTTATATTCTGGTTTACCCTAAAGAAATTATTTGGATCATGCCTTTTTTTAATCTCGGACAATCGATTGTAATTATGTTTATAACTTGCCTGAACCCTTTCCTGACCCTCGTCCATCATAAAATTAGAATAAGCACCACCTGAAGAATATGGATGTAGGGCTTCCCAATAGTCTTTGCACCACTGGGTAATTTTTTCGGCATTTTTAGGATCCGGATCAACTCCGACAATTACGCCTGTATATTTCGCATCTCTATAAGCCCATGGCGTATCTTCGTTACCAACTCGACTGGCTGCACCACTAATTGGATATAGATGCATTTGCGACAAGGGTGTAGGGATGCTGGAACCGTATTTTAAATGAACGGCCCTTGCTTCTTTGTTAATATCATTAAAAAAGTCAGCCCTCCAATACCATTGCATTCCAGACGGCATTAATCCGTCAAAAAGAGTTTGTATAGAAGGATAGGGCATCTCCCCTACATGTTCAAATAAGGGGTTTTTGTCCCTTACCTCCTGAAATAGTTTATCAAACTCGGAGGGGTCACCTGTATAGCACCATACTATGCCACAAAACATTTTATTGTGCAATTCTTCAGGAAAAGGTGGTCCTGGGATAATCATGGTAGCAATAAAACCATTCAGATCATCGGGTGCATTTAAAATAAAATCATGATACCAGGACATAATTTCTTCTGTTTTTTCTATTGGCCATAAGGTAGGTCCACCAATTACAGTACTTACAGGATGTGCCTGGAATTTAAAGGATGTTATCACCCCAAAGTTTCCACCACCACCGCGAATAGCCCAGAAAAGATCTTCATTTTGATTCTTGTTAACGGTAACAAAAGAACCGTCTGCCAAAACCATATCTGCCTCTAAAAGATTATCAATGGTCAGACCGTATTTTCTGGACAGATGGCCTACACCACCCCCAAGAGTTAATCCACCTACACCAGTTGTTGAAATAATACCAGCCGGAACGGCCAAACCAAATGGGTGTGTTGCATGGTCTACTTCGCCCCAAAGATTTCCACCTCCAACCCGTACTGTTTGATCTGCCAGGTTGACCCGTACACTTTTAAGTCCAGATAAATCAATAACCAAACCATCTTCGCAAAGCCCAAGTCCTCCGCCATTATGACCACCTCCCCTGATGGCAACCAATAGATTATTTTCCCTGCCAAAATTTACGCAAGCTATCACGTCTGCAACGTCAACACAGCGCACGATCATTCCCGGATGCTTATCAATCATGGCATTATATACTTTTCTGGCATCCTGGTATTCGGGGTCCGAGGCCTGTATAATTTCTCCCCTAAGATGCGTACTAAATTCTTCGATTAGTGAATTTGCTATACCTTTAATAGTTTGTTTTTTTTCCATTGTATTTGTAATTGTTATAGTTATTAATTGGTTGTTATATTTTATTTGGAAAGTATCATTCCCTTTAAGGACCAGAGAATGTAGAGTACATCCTTTTTGGCTTCATCATTAATACCATTTTTATCTAAGGCCACAAAAATATCATCAATTACATGCATATATTCGCCCAGACTAATATTCATGCCTTTATGTGCAGTTACCATATCTTGTCCGTTGTATACCGGAGGTCCACCACTACCAGCACTAAAAAATTCAATAGTATGCTGCTTTATCACCGCAAGGCGTTCGGGTTGCTCTTTTAGTGGTAAAAACCTTGCATTCACTGCCGGATTGTTCATATGGGCATCAACAGCATCATCTACGATCATTGAAATGCCTTTTGTTCCTCCTAATCTTTCAAAAAGTGTTGTTGTCATCTTAATTGTTTTTGGTTATATCGTAAAGTTAAAGAGACTAAAACACCCGGATTACTAATTTTAATCCAAAAAATTACACTTTTAATGCATGGTGGTCTTAAAAGAAGAAAATTTTAACTCTGATACATTTGAGCATATTTTGAGGGGAGGATCCCAAACTTCTCTAAAAAAGATTTTGAAAAATAAGCGGGACTATTAAATCCACTTTCAAAGGCAATTTCAGAAATATTTCCCTGTTGGTTATGGATTAGCTCCAATGCCTTATGCAACCGGTATTCTCTAATAAAGGTGATTGGTGATTTACCGGTAAGTTTCTTAACTTTTCTGTATAATTGAGATTTACTATGCCCAAGTTCTTTGCTAAGGGTAATAATATTAAAATTTGATTTATTCCAGGTAAGTTCACAAAATTCAACCAATTGAGTAACAAATAACACCTCTTGTGGAGTCAAGGTTCTGACTAATTGATCGTCAATGACAGCATTTCGATTTTCATTTTCATACAATGACTTTACAGAAGGAGAAATAACGATTTGGCCCTGGATAATTTCGCACATCTGCGTTGCTAAAAAAATAGATTCCGAAAAGAAACCATCCTTTGCTGTTACAGGAGCACCTGTGCATATGCCTATTTTGAGACGCTGATTATCCCTTTCCAATTTGGGATAGCTGTACTTAAAACTTTCCTGGATCTTTACAGCACATAGTACTGCGTTGGTAACAGATTTAAAAGAGATTAAGTATGATTTGTCATTTTCCCGAACGATACTACCTTCAAAATGATTAACAGATTTGGCAACACTACGATGAAATTTCTGAGTGAACATACTTAGCTGATGCGTATCTAGCCTGTGAAGATAATCGGAAGTTTCTAAGACCATGATCACCCTAAAGGCAGGATCGTCAATAATATTTAAGTCCTCGTTTTCCCCCTTTTGAGGATCTTCAATGCGGCCTAGAAAGGATTCCACCAAATGTGGGTCTACTTCAATGATATCATGAGGGAAATCCCCATGGGCGTGGTTGTGCATATTTTGAATGGCCTCCCTGTTAGGTGCCTCTATCAAACAGAATGCAGTATGCCGTTTAGTGTCACACCAATAAGTCATTCCCTTGCACCCATATAAATGCTCCACTTTCAAGTCTTCCTGGTGCATTAAAGCCACATGTTCTGCAGTAATTTCTTCAGGGATATCATGTCGGTCCATGTATAAAGGCATCGGCTTTGTTTTTATACAATTTAAGAAAAATAATTAAATTTTAACGATTTATTTCCACCAACCAACCTAACAAAACCCAAGTGATATAAATTAAATTGGCGGAAATAGACCAACAGAGATCATAATAACCTAGTCACTTATTTTAACCAATAATAAGTTAAGAGCAGCCAGAAGTCCAAAAAGACTTTGTTACCTTGCCAACTCAAATGGATAAAATACCACGTCACTTTAAGCTTTATAAACCCTGCGGTATAATAAGTCAGCTTAATTCTAATTGCTCAAGGGAGTTACGAAAAAAGAAATTTTTAAATGAGCTTTTTGATTTTCCTGAAGGTGTGATGCCAATAGGTCGGTTGGATGAAAAATCAGAAGGATTGCTCCTGCTTACAACTGATGGTAAGCTAAGCGATGATATAAATCGCTCCGGAGTTGAAAAAGAGTATTATGCTCAACTGGATGGGGAAATAACAAATGAGGCAGAAGCACTTTTAGAAAAGGGTGTTGCAATTGGTTTTGAAGGAAAAAGATACCTTACAAAAGCCTGTAAGATATGCAAATTAAGCGCCCTGCCAATACTTCCTGAGGCCGATAAAAAACTTAGAATCGGGCGACACAGGCCTACCAGTTGGATAAGCATTACAC
>NZ_JBATKE010000220.1:0-4263 GCF_049669105.1 Eudoraea sp. | reverse complement strand
TTGTAAAACTAATATAAGTTTTGGCTCGTCATGAACGTATATAGAATTTTGGTTTATGTTCCATATCGGGGGATATTCGGGAATCCAGATTTGTTTTGCCATTTCCTGTCTTCTATCCTGGAGCAGGGTTTTAGCGGCATTGATGTCGCTAAAAGTAACCGTCAACATATCTTCGATTGGCTGAATTTCATTGATCCATATATTCAGATTGCCTTGTGCGAGGGTAAGTCCAGATATGTTAGAACTGAGATCATCAACTAATTTTAATATCACATTTACTTCGGTACTATCTTTTTCCAGCTGATCAGATTCTGATTTGTTTTCTTCCATTTGCCGTGTCATAAACTCTAATGAAAGTAGTCCTAAGTTCAACAATGAATCTAGTTGTTTGCTTTTTAGCCGGGCATCATCTGACCATTCTGTCACTAACCCTTTCCACTTATCTACGCGTTCGCTAATGAGGTCTATTTCCCGCAGTTCCTGGTCAAGGCGATCTGGTCTGTAGACAACACTGCTATCTTTCAATAGTTGTAATTTGGTACTGATGTCTTCCCCGGCCAGGGGTAGTTCCTTTTTAATATGATTTAAATCCTTATTTTGTTTGGTCAAATCACTGACATTTTTTACTAAACGACCAGAGGCATGAGTGTATTCCGGAATTTGCGAGATATTGAGTGATTGCGGAACTGGCACGATTGTATCGCCAACAATAGTGTTTTGAGAAGAAGCGTTCGGTGGAAGTAATAATAAGGATAATATCAAGGGAATACTCCATAAAAAACTCTCGTGGTTTTGTAGAAAAAAAATTTTGATTAAATTGATCATTTTTCTGTTAGTATTCAAATTAATTCTTATTATAGCTTTTCCTATTTCACCAATTCAACATTGCTCGGTCTCCATGCACCATCTATCCATGGTTGTGTTGGTCCATACATTCTTAAGCAAACAAAGAAGTTTTTTAAACAAGCAGGGCTCTATCCAAATACTTTCTTTTTACAGGCTGTGAGAATTAAAGTAAATAATCGTCTTTTAGTTTTTATGATTTAAAACTGTGTGTTTAAACCAAAGAAAAGTTGAATCTTTGGTTGTCCCACGCCATAACTTATCACAGTGAATTGAGGCTCCGCAAAAATATTGAACACCAAACCTTCTGCTTTTAACACTTTACCGATACCTAAGCCAAATGGTACTACATATGACCCCGATTCAAAATTAAAAGTTGAAACAGCACTTGATCTTAAATACGTTCCTTTACCTAGCTGCCACAAGCCAATGGCCTGAACTGCCATAACATTCGTATCCTCTCTATCTGACTGCCCGGCAAATGAAGCTTGCCAGGTTATTAACCCCCCAACCTGAAACTGTTTTGAAAGGACCTCAAAAATAATCAGTGCAAGTCCTCCCTGCCATTTACCACTACCCAAAGCTTCTTGACTTGCAGTTGGAGCAACTACTAAGGGCCCAACACCAAAAGTTGTTTTGTCATTTTTTACAGCAAGATAAGTTCCAAAGACATTCAAATCTCCCAGGCCTGAAGTATTCGTTTGGCCTCCTGTAGGCATAGAAGACATAGGCAATGATGCTCTTATTAAAAAACTCCCAACGGGTTGCGCGTATCTAAACCAAAATGTGTTGGAAGTTTCATCAGGCAATCCCGCTAAACTTGGGTTGTAATAATTATGCATATTAAAGGTCTTGATACTTGCCAAAGGGTTGTTAGCTGCTATAGCAGCTTTTTCAGCTGCTGTTAGCTCGGTTGAACTCGAGGTTGAATCAGAAGCCTTCTTTTCTTGTCCAATCCCTTGAAAGGACACTCCTATTAAAATAAACAAGAAGGGAATAATTGTTTTTTTCATTTTTTGTACCTGTGCCTGCACAGGTATCATAAGGCCGCTTAGTAATAAACAGGCGAAGATTGTTTTCATTCTTGTTTTCATATCTTTTAGATTATTTAATTAATTCAAAATCGTTAAGCACCCAGGTCTTATTAATGTATCCTTCTTCAGGGCCATAGAAACGGAAGACCACAAAAAATCCTTTCTCAGCATTGGTGGGTACCCAATTGTTTTTTAGTTTTTTATCTTTTGGAGGTTCAGCACCAAAATAAAGATCAACAGAACCGTCAGCATTAACTTCTGGCTTATCCATACTGCCAACAGATTTGTTGGTATTACCACCTGCATCTAATAATCCACGAGTGGTTACATCGTAAGCAGTAACAGCCCAAAAACGTTTAACAGGCGCATTTGCAGGAACATGTAATCGATAATTTTTTCCGCCATCTAAAAAAGCACCTTTGTCATCTCGGAATGCTGTTAAATAAGCAGTTCCTTGACCAGGTGTAGTAGATAATAAATTAGGGGAAACAACAATGGCCTGATAATGCCAAAGTGTTCTTGCATCGATATCAGTAATTCCATCTCGCTCAAAGGTGGTATTGTATAAAAACATCTTTTCCCACTTACGGTTATCCCAATAACGAATATCCGGCTCACGCGAAGCGTAAACAATAGCTCTCGACATGGCAACTCCTTGTTTTGCTCCTTGATCCAATATCTTTTGCATGCGAGCATCAGGAGCATAAACTTGCCCTTTGCGTATGCCTAAGGTTGATAAACGACCTAATTGCTCTGGGCTAAATAATTCTGTTGGCTCATATTGAATAATCTCATTCAAATCGGTAAAAACAGAAGCATCTTCTGCCGGCAGTGGATTAATTCCCATACCTGTGGTATTCGCATAATTACCTTCTCGTGGGCCTGTAGCCAAAGGATATACTTTCAGGTTTTTTTTGAACCAAGCTACAGCCTGATCGCCCAAACCTACTTCGCCAAATCCACGCATCATAACCCATACTCGATAACTATCTGATTTGATCGGGAAGTAGCCTTGAGGAATTTCATCCTTATAACCTGGAGGTAAGAATAGATACTTACCACCTTCACCTTTGTCCGGACCAACAAAACCAAAGTCCACCATAAATTTGAATAAGGCATCGTTTGCAGTACCGTACATCCCTGGTGGAATTTCAACCACTGTTGGGCCATCTATTTTTAAATCTAACGAAGCAATTGCATAAACCGTACTGTTATTTCCTGTTAAAAAAGGTTCACTTGGTAACCAACCGGGACCTGCTGCCACAGCAATATCCGAAGAAGATTTAAATTTAAAATCGCGAATCTGTGACTTTACAATAGCGTACACCGAAAGCGCTGGATAAAAATCCATATACGCTTGAGTAGCACGTTGTAAATCCATTTCGTCATAAATTTTCTTTACAGATGCTTCATCCGGAAATGCTTCCAACTCAAAATTTAAGGTTCCAAAATTGGTCTCTATTTTATCTGAAGCGGGTTTAAAACCTTTTTCAGTTTGTTTCTCACCAGCCGTTTCAAACAGGTTTCTGTTTTCGCCGGTTTCCTGGGCCTGTATTGGAATAATCATTCCAATCATAAACAAACATGTAATTGCAATACTTACTAATTTTTGTGTTTTCATCTTATTTGTTTTATGACTATTCAGTATCCTATTTTTCTAATTATCGAAAGGGAATGTTTAGGCGATTTAAATTATTTCTGCGGTAATGCTCCATAGCTGGTATGGCCTAGTTTCGCTTATATTATAAAATCAAAAGTAGTCGCTACAGCGCGTTCATACAATAAACTAAAGTGGAAGAATAGTAGAGATATAGGTGAAGAAACTATGGAAGTTGTCTAAAATGAATTGTATGAATAAAAGACAATTAAAATAAGTAATAAGTTAGTTGTTAGAATTACCATCGATATCAAACCCATAAAAACGGCAAGTGATTCTGTTTGCTTTAAGCCAAATAATTTTAGATAATTCTGAATGATATTCTGAACATCTTTCGATAACTCCTCTCCATTATTTTTTTAGCTTTTCCATACTTCGAATTTAAATTTAGTTATTGCCTTTTCAACTTTTCTTTTCAACTACGAGCTATTTCTGGCTCGCTTTTTTTATGTATTCATTTCTTCCAGTAGTGATCAGATTTACCGCTCCCTCCAATAATTCAACTTTTAAGGTTTTGAATTTACCTATAACTTCACCATCAAGTTGGAGCAATCTTGGTTCATCATAAATAAGTTCGGCTTTTGACGTCATTAGCACTCTACTGCTCTGGTTGTCATAATATTTATCATCAAAGGATGACAGGCCGGCTTTGAGCAATGAGCTTAGATTTATTTCTTCATTTAATACAATTTCAAATTTACCGTCCATCGGGTTTCCAACAACATTTAA
>NZ_JBATKE010000219.1:0-5075 GCF_049669105.1 Eudoraea sp. | reverse complement strand
CTAGTAAATGTGTGGTCCCTGATTCAGAACTCTTTACATTTCGCCCATAGGTCATGTTTTTAGGGTAGCAGTTAAACTCCGTGAATTATACTTAACAAAAGTAGGACTCTTTACAAAATCCGCTTTTTGTAAAGAGATGACAGGCCATTTCAGGCATCTTCTTCGACCAACATCATATTTGGTTTTTCCCTATAAAAAGTAATTAGTAAAATAGGACACCTATTACAATGAAAAATACCGTTTCAAGCCTTCAAAACAATTATTGATGTTCAATGGTCATTTAATCTTTATAGCGTTTGTATTATTTTATGCTGATTTGTTGGAAAAATCCGTCCAGTCCTTTTAAAAAAAACAATTTGAGCAAATCAAACAACTGGGGAACTGGATGGATTACATCAACCAACCAAATTAAATTCTTCTCAGCTCTCCTGATGCCAGAGCATCCTTTAAATCTGCCGATACAACGAGGTGGCTCCCGAAAAAGCGTCCGCCATCCGCCCTTTTGATCTTCACTTGTAACTTACCGTCCTTTTTTTCCTTTATGGAGGTAACTACCACCTTGTATCCTTCCACCCGCTTATAATTGGCAATTCCGCCTTTTTTGATAATGAAATTGGGTCTTGGAAAATCAATATGCTTGAACCTTGGCGCATCTAGGTGGCCTATTTGCAGTATATCGCCCACTTTTACCTCTTGTTGTGCTACATGGGTAGCGTCCTGTGCGTTCACGTTTATGGTTCCAATCGCTAATAAAACCGCAAAAAATAATTGTTTCATAACTATGTATTTAGGGTTAATAACTAATTCTTCTGTTATCATGTAATTGTGTTTTAGTGTGTCTATATTTTTGCGGGTACATTTTTCCTAATAAATGTTACGCCTTTAATTTTTTAGCTTTCTATTTTTAAGAATACTCGCAGCGTAAGTGTAAATTTCTAACCTTAGGTCTTTAAATCTTTCAGCGCAATCAGTTACCTGTGCTCTAAGTAAATCGTGATTTTGATTTAGCTTCCCGTCACATTTACAATCCCATACTTCCATTAAGCCTCCTGAAACATTTTCATGTTTTGAAAGACTATTTCTTACCTCTACTTTGATTCTTTTCAAATTCTTTAAGCGCCCGTGGTAAACTTGTAGTTTTTCAAATAAGCCTGGGGTATTGGGAAGAAATCGGTAGGAGTTCACTAACTCTTCTAGGAAAACAATACCACCATGAATAAATTGCAAAGTAGACTTCCATTGTTGGCAATCCCAGTGCATTTCATATAAAATTGATAAATGATGTGATTCTATTCGATCTGTTGCCATAGTAAATCATCCCTTTAGGGCCAAAATACTATTATGAAAAGGGTTTGGAAATGATATAAATCAGAATGAAGTATTCCTGATAATTATTTCAATCGCTGTATGAAACTTTGAAATATTGTCTCCAACCAAAATTGTATTTTGAGCCCGATATGAAACGGCATCGTTTTCACTGGATCATTTTCCCAACTTTCAAGGAAAACCCATGGAGAAAAGGATTCTCCATCTATAAATATAGTTGAACCAGCTTGACCGCTTCGGGTTCTTTTAAGAAAGCTGAATGCAAATTTTAATTTTCTTACGTTATGTCTTTTAATACCAAAATCGGAATCTCTGAATAGTAACCTAATTCCTTTACCAATGGATTGGATAGGATACTACCAAAGAACATGTGCTTTTTGTTCATAAAGGCAACCATGTCGCTTTCCCTACTTTGGATAAAGGTGTCAATGCCTTTTTGCACCTTAACATCTGACATGGTATGAAAGCTGTGATCAACCATATCTAACATATGATCCAACAGCACTTTGTTGTTTTCTTGTTTCTTGCTCAGCTTGGTACTTTCCATGATATGAAGTACTCGAATGGCCGACTTATGGTTCTTGGCAATATCCAAAAGAACCTGAATTTCCTTTCTTTTAAAGCTTGCCTTAAAGTCTGTGGGGAAAACGATTTCTTTGGGGGGCGAAAACCTTACATTTTCGGGTATTGCTAGAACCGGACACTCCGTTACCTTTTCCATGATATTGACAGTATTAGTTCCAAAAATCGTGGATCTTGTACCACCTGCACCTTTGGTTCCCATAACGACCAGATCAATATCCTTTTTGTCAATGACATTCTTTACCCCGTACAGAATTGAATTGAATTGGGAAATCTGATAAAACCTATGCTTGGGGTTCTCATCACGCAAGTTTAATATTTCCATTTGTTGGTCTAAACCAGACAAAGAATATTTTTTGGCAGCTTCATAATCAACGTCGTCAGGTTCAGGCACCATTATACTTTTAGTAGAGTATCCTTTCACACGAAAGACATTCAGCAAATAAAACTCGCATTTTTCCTTTTCGTGCATATCCAAAGCATATTGAATTGCATTTAATGCATTCTCAGAAAAATCAGTGGGCAATAATATTCTTTTATCCATCACAATTTTATTAGGGTTATTAATAAAAATAGAATCCTTGGGTTAGATGCAATATGATATTCCTCAGTCATCTCCAGAGGTTATTAGAAAAGAATATCCAAATTGAAGAATCTTTTTTCAAGGTAATTATGCATTAATATGACTCATCGTATAATCATGCTGAAAGGGCATTGTATGCCTTTTTAAAAATCTTTTGTATTTAAACCCTTTTCATGGTCTCAATTTTTGGGCAGACACGGTATTTCCATAAAAGGTATTCTAATATGTAGACCTATTTGTTTTATTTTTGATCTTAGAAAAAGACGCTCCATAAATGTGTGCTTATTCTTAATCATTACTAGGAAATTCATATCGTTTTTTAACTGAAAATCGTTAATGGCAGAACGAATATCTTCTCCTGGAACAGTATGAGATAGGTGGTCGATACCCTCAAAAACTCCTTCTAATATCGATTTGTTCTCCTGTTGATCCCCTGTAAGCTCGTTTCCGGAAGAAACATGTATAATGACTATTTGAGATTTGTTGTGTCCGACAATATGCAGTAATTCCTTTAATTGCTCCTTTGAGTACGTAATTTCATAGTCTGTTGGAAACAAAATGTTTTTTGGTGCCTTGTACTTAAAACCTGAAGGAACAGCAATAACTGGACAGTCAATTTTTTCTATCACTTGTGTCGTATTCGTGCCGAATACGATGTCACTCGCCCCAGTTGCCCCTTGGGTTCCCATAACAACAAGCTCTATTTTCTCCTTTTTAATGATTTTCTTGATTCCGCCCACAACGGTATTCATTTCTGAATTGGGCACGAACATATGTTTTGGGTTCTTAAATTTCTTCGAAAGGCTTTCCAACAATCCTGCCAATTTTTTCATTGAATTTTGCGGATTCGAAATCTCTAAATCAGCAGGCCAAGGATATTCTTCATATTGGGCAGTGGGCATATACGTGTTCAACAAATAGAATGCGCATTTCTCGTCCTTAAAAAGATGAAGGGCATAATTAATTGCGTTTTCAGCGTTTTTGGAAAAGTCCGTTGGTAGTATGATCTTTTTCATGGAAAACTTTCATGTTCAAGAACAAAAATATCATATGAGGTTTTTATAAACCATGATATTGGTCAGTAACCCATTTTAACGATTCCTTTCCTTTTCGTGGTCAAATTGTCACTTCTTGACTAACTATTGTTTAGGGCAAATAGTTAAGTTCTATTGAATGCCTGACATCTATAACTATGGTTTTGAACGAAGCCGATTTTTATTTTTGCTGAGAACTGATTTTGATCATTTTATAAAAGGTATAGTAAGAATAGTTTGCATACTTGTAAAAAAGGTCGAAAACCCCATAATTAGAGGTTTGTTTCAACAATAGACACTTAAACGTAAATATTTAAAAATAAAGATATGCTCGAACTATTCTAACAAGCTGACACTTGGGTCGCCTTATTAACTTTAACGTTCTTGGAAATCATATTGGGCATCGACAATGTCATATTTATTTCTATAACTGCGGGTAAATTGCCTGATGAAACACAAAAAAAGGCAATAAGGGTAGGATTACTTTTGGCGATGTTATTTAGGATTCTGTTACTATTTGGTGTCTCTTATTTAATCGCGATGAAAAATGCTTTTTTCAGATTTGATTACTCTTGGCTAAAGGCTGATATAACAGGTCAAAGCATGGTATTGTTCTTAGGGGGCATTTTTTTAATCTATAAGAGTACAAGTGAAATTCATCAAAAAGTCGAGGGTATTTCCCATTCTAAGGTCAAGGCGGTGGCTTCATCGTTTATCAAAGTAATTGTACAAATTGTTTTAATCGATATCGTTTTTTCTTTTGACTCGGTTTTGACAGCTGTTGGCATGACCAGTGGGATTAATGGAGCATTACCTATAATGGTCATTGCCGTAATAATTTCAATCATAATTATGATGGTTTTTGCAAACCCGGTAAGCAATTTTGTCAATAAGCATCCTGCAATACAAATGCTAGCCTTATCATTTTTAATATTGATCGGGTTTATGTTGATCACTGAAGGTGCACATTTATCAAACACCGAGGTGTTTCAACAACATGTTGGTACCATACCTAAAGGGTATTTGTACTTTGCTATCGTATTTTCTTTAGGTATCGAGTTCTTAAATATGCGATATAGAAAAAATGTAGAGAACAAAAATGTAGAGAACAAATAGGTTGTGTATCGATTGTACAATATTGATGACAGTAGCAAAAAATAGCAGGCTTTTGCAATAGTGTGTAAAAATATATTGCATTAAGGTAGCATGAGGAATGCTTATGAAAAAGAATAGATTACAATGTTAAACGCCCATGCTACCGGTTTCGAAGCACAAACTCCTTTAAGCCGTAAAAGACCAACCATTCGGGAGCGACCTCCTTTAAATCGATCTATGGACATGAAGAAGTAAGCCATGATCATAGACCAAATTAACACTTAGTCTATACGGTAAGCTTTTGACTAAAAAGTATAATTTAACATAAGTAAGAACAGGAAAGTAAGTTACCGATATTTTTGTTCAGCGACTAATGTATTTCACAGTCCTTCACCTAGGTTAAGACTCAACTTATTTTAGCCCGTACCTTTCAACCCTCCGGACAGAACATTCAC
>NZ_JBATKE010000218.1:0-2899 GCF_049669105.1 Eudoraea sp. | reverse complement strand
ATTTAACCCAGACAGAATCGTTTTGCTGTCCAGTAGAGTTAATAATAACCGAAGCCGTATTTGAATTTTCGGAGCACGAAGTCAAGAAGAATATACATATAAGAAATAATAAAAACTTTATAGATTTATTCATCAATTTAGATTGTTTATCGATTCTAATTACTGCCAACGGTAAGGCTATGATTTCGGGCTGGAATCTATGCTAATAAATTAAGGCTGCGATATCGAGCTGATTAAAGGTAGGAAATTTCTGGTTTTCTAAAAGGTAAGACTAAATTATAGGTATTATTAGGCACAGTTTATTCATTCAACTAAATCACAATCATAATAGGGGAAATCTGTATCTTCTAAAATGATTTCAACATCTCCACCATCTCGATTCATTCTCCCTATTCTGGCAAATTCACCACATACTGAGATACTAAAATATACTTTCTTGGAATCCTTGGTCCAACGTGCCAGGCCATTCCTATTGTCGTCCTTGACGACATCTGTAGTAAGATCTGTATCGAAGTTATACTTTCTAATAGCCCATTTTCCCAATAAGAAGCAGTCCAGAATAGTCCATTTACTCTCAAAAGCTATCTCCTTACCATCTGGAGACCAATACGGATCATAGTTTTGAAAGGCCTCATCATCCGTGAGTTGTATTTCATCGGTCCCATCCACGTTCATTACATGTATTTCAAGATTTAGACCAACAAATTTGCTATATACAATTTTTTGGCCGTCTGGAGACCAGCTCGGGTCAGCATAATCCACAATGGTATCCTGACTGATTCGAACAGGATTTAGACCGTTTTGATCCGTGATATAAATCCCCCAATTATTTTGTTCTTTGGCGGCCATAACCAATTGTGTGCCGTCTGGGGACCAATCGGCTACTCCCTGTGCTGACCAGTTGTAATCGGCAAGGTCAATCACTTTTCGTGAGTTTGAACCATCCAGGTTCGCCATCCATAATTGGGCTTGTTCATAATTGTTGAATTCATTATCTGATGAAACATTGAGTGGGGATTTGTACCAAAGTATTGTTTGTTTATTGGGTGCAACCCTGATCCACCAATCATGATTATTTGAGTCAACTATTATTGGGGTTTCATTACCATTTAAGTCAGATTTGTAGATGTTATTCACCCCATTTCTCTTGCTGTAATAGAAAAGCTCAACGTTTTCATCACTTCCACTATTTGGTAGGGTTGATGAATTATCTTCATTTGGGATTGAGGTTTTGTCATCCGGGTTTATGGCCTTGTCATCCGTGCTGCAAGAAGTTAATATTCCAAATATGAGTATAAAAGTGATTTTAAGCATGGACCTATTTTTCATGTATATGACAAAAATTATGCCTAATAAATGGATATAACTAAGATACGATAATAGTCAAAATACTTTATATTTTCGGATACCAATCAAGCGTTTATTTAATCTTTAATTGTACCTGATTAACTATCTGCCTACTTTATAGAATACTGGTCATTTTCAGCGCTCCCTTCCTTCTTGGCCTTCATCTTAGAACTATTATAAACATATAGCAGGATAGAAATTACAAGAATTGAAATTAATACTACACTCGTTAAGATTGCTGATATTTCACTTTTAATTAAATCCATGATTTTCATCGTTTATTTATACTTTCTAAAAGTTTGCTTTTATAATATAAGGCTTTTCCCTTTCCAACTTCTGATAGTCTTGGATGTCTCAAAAAAACCATCACCAATGTCCGGTTCCGGGCTCCCCTTTGAAAGGTCCGACCAGGTCAGGTGTTATCCATCCCGCATAAAATCCTCCGGGTTGTGGCTGGATATGTATCCCATCGACCTTACAATCAAGATTCTGGGGATAGAAGGCCAAAAGATCTTTTAGCCCTTCAAATTCCTTAAAAGGTTTCGGGTAGGACCAAGCCACGGTTAGGTCCGAATTGCCTTTAAGTGCCCAATAGATGGCACTGCCTTTCCATTCGCACAATGAGGTCTTTCTGGGTATTCTGACCAACATTTCCTTATAGATATCCTGCCTGGGGATGTAGTAAGTTGGGGGACTCGCCGTCTCGAGTACTGCAAGGGAATTGTGAGAATCTGCAATGAGTTTGCCCTTATGGCTTACCGTTATATGTTTGGTCACTTTTTCAATAATCGGTGGACGGGGAAAGTCCCAAACGGATCGCTGTCCTTTTTCCGGCTCCTCCGCGAAAGGAGGTCTCCTGTCGCCATTGTAACCCCAACCCGCTCGGGCCTTCTTCAACCAATTTAGATTTTTACCACTCTGCTTGTTGGATTTCATTGGTTTAGCTCGGTCTTTTTCAACATAATTCAAATGTTGGTTTTTTTTATCCTTATTTTGAACTTCCATATTTTATGGTCTGAACAGGCGCTTGTCAAAAGTGAAAGGTTCGCTAGAGAGTATCTTTACCAAAACTATGTCTTTATGGAGTGGGTTTATCATGTAGTTAAAGTCTCCTTGAACTATAGCAGATGGTACTCTTAAAGTGAGCCATTTGTTTTCTTTTATAAATCTATCTCCCTCTTGCTGCGTGAACTCCGAAGGAGGGTATGTTTTCCAGTTTCTACCCTTTAGTTTGTTAACAGGATAGTTGTGAATAAGTTCGTCGGGGATTTCAATTGAAGTGAGGTAATAATTCTTTGGAACCGATTTAAGAGGAACGTGAACGGCTACTTCAAGATTTGCCAAGGCCCTTGATTGAGAGGAATACACCATTCGAGTCCCTTTATTATTCCATCTACCACCATATTTTTCCGCTCCTATACCTGACAGATCATTTCTGTATTCCTTCTTACCAAGCCTGTAGACTATCATGCCAACACTCCATGTTCAATACGGCCAAGTTCGTCCCTTACCATATCGATCCCTATACTGGTATCTAAAATGTCCTTTGGCC
>NZ_JBATKE010000217.1:0-2338 GCF_049669105.1 Eudoraea sp. | reverse complement strand
TCTATGGTTAACGCCTTCTGAGAGGAACAAGAAAAATTAAAAGCACTTAATACTAATAAAATAAAAATAGTCTTTTTCATAATTAATTATTTTTTACACTTCGAGCCTTTTGCGTCACCTGTAGAGCTGTTATTAGCTGTGCCCTCCGCATTATTTGCCGCTAATATGGATGTTCTTTGACCTTCAGGTAGTGCTAAAAAGGCACTCGTGTATGAGTTATCAGGATTTTTTATCATACCACCTGACCAAGCAAGATTATTATAATAACTCTGTGGCAATCTATGGCTGTCCCAAACCGCTAATGAATATCCTATAGCTTCCGCATACTCCGCCATAAAAGCATGATCAGCAACATTGGAACCAGATATTTTCCTATATTCTTGCATTTCGGCAGCAAAATCACCTGTAAAATTAATACTTATTATTTGTCCTATAAAGGCATGCAAAGATTCGTGTATTAATGTTCGAGCAATGGCTAGGCGAGTTGCATTTCTTACGAAGTCATCATCCAATGCAACTATCCAAGTTGGAACGCCATTTGAATTATCGGTCTCAGGAAGTGTGTTTGCATTTATACCTGCACCTCTTTCACTTATTTGAAAACTCAAGTGAAATTCCTCACTGTTATCAAACATATCCAAGATACCTTGTGATAAATGCCCTGTTCCACTTATTTCTCCAGGACTAGGTGAAACTAAGTTTTTCATGTCCTTATAACTTAGACCTTTTATAATATTTTCAACACAAGGATTATTTAGATCATCTAAGTCAAGTTTATCAAACATTGATCCTTCGTTAACCGGAAATAACAATTCCCCTTCTGGACAGTCATCATCTTTACCTGTAAAATAACCATTTTTTTGATCATCACCTCCCTCAGATTCAAATGACTCACAAAAACATCCATCCCCTCCATAAACCGTTCCTTTCTCTTGAGTTGTATTAGTGCCGCCATCTGAACTACCTAACGTTGTCCATCCAATGCTCGTACCTCCACTTGTAGAAATATCCCCATTTGATGTTCCTCCACCCCCGCCAGTTCCTGTTCCTGCACTACTTCCACCAGATGAGCCCCCTGATACTTCTCCACAAGGATCATTGGGTACATATACTTCATATTTATTTCTATTAGATCCTTTGAAAAAACTTTTAAAGGAATAATAATTAATTTTTGGTACACCACCTATACTCTTAATAAAATCTGAATTAAGATCCATAAAATAGGACGGTTCCATATTATATTCTAGAACAGCCATGGGGATCTTTTTTCCACTCTTTCTTTCAGTTGCCAAAAGATTATAAAATGCATTTTCTTTTCCATTTTTTAAATATAAGCGAAAAGCATAAGTTACATTTCCTACGGAATCTGTAACAGCCTGAACGTTTTGAGTATCTAAATAGTAATTAGATTCATTATTTCTGCTAGACATAGTTGAAATATCCTGCTTTGTAATGGCAACAACTTCATCCATTATATGAGGTATTTGAGATGAATCTAAAAATCTAACCTCGTTTTTATAATTTAATACCTCATCCTGGGATATAGTATTGTCTGGAAGTTGCTCTTGTTCGCACCCAACAAAAAAAAAGAAAGACGAGAATAAAAGGATAATCAGATGTTTGATTTTTTTCATAACGATTAATTTCTATTATTTGATGATTTATGCAAACAAAGTATAGATAATAATCGATATTAGGTTATAGAAAAACCATAGTATTTTTATGGTTTTTGTCTATAGCGCTGATTACAAATGCTTTATAAGTCCTTAAAATATTAATAATTTTCCTATGTGACCACCATAAACTAGATATCAATAATAAACTTTGAGATCAATAGAATTATAGTATTTAATCTATCCGGAAATATTTTTATCAGCATATTAAACTTTTTGAACACCTCGTACTACATTGTAGTTCTTTTGATGTAGATTTCAGTTCTACTAATTTGATTCTTGCTTTTTCCAGGGTCATACAAGTCCACGCCCAAATCCCAAAGGCTTTATCTGAAGGATAACTGACCGTGCCGAAACGACGATTTAGACGTTTTTTGAACACTTCATAGTGTCTTTGACCATTATGCTCGACTTCATAGATAAAACCCCAGTCTGTCTTGCTTATTTGGACAATATATTCAAATCTCCTTAGGAACATTGCTATACTTATTCAGGCTATCGCCTTCCTTGAACTGTCCTTTGCCTATAATTTCATCTTGTTCTATTTTCCATATAATTTATTGATTATTATTCTTATAAGATGTGCTAATATTCATAGATAATAATTCTATCTTTATTCCTTTAATTCTTGCATAGAAAGGTAAGAGAATAATTAAACGTTAGCA
>NZ_JBATKE010000216.1:0-23357 GCF_049669105.1 Eudoraea sp. | reverse complement strand
AACCCAGCCTGCCCGCCTCTGGAGTACCTGTCCGCCTGCCCTCCGTAGTAAAACAAAGGCGTGGGGGGGGACCACATTGATTCTCAAGGGGTTACAAAAAATGTAACTCCTTTTTTTAATGCATATTTACGTAAAATGAATATTGTTTGACTTTTGTAACTAGTCTCACGATTTCTACCAAAACGAATCAACCGTATTGAATATAGAAACATGATTTAAAGTCATGTATAATTATTCCTTACCTTAGGAAGAACAACCAACCACCTCCTTTCTATGATCAATTTCTTTAGACGCATACGTAAGAAACTAGCAGACGATAACATGCCTTTGAAATACATGAGGTATGCAATCGGAGAGATTGTGCTGGTGGTTGTTGGAATTTTGATTGCCTTGCAGATAAATAATTGGAATGAACAAAATACCATTCAGGAAAATATTAAAGCGCAAGTGGGTGCATTAATATTAGACCTTAAGAGGGATAAACTGTCATTTGCTGAAGTTCGTGGGTTTCACGCCTTTCGTGTGCACTCAGTACTGTATCTGATGGAACAGTATGGATCTGGCAAAGATCCTGTCCTTTTTGCTGAAGCAGGTGAAATCCCTGTATTGAATGAAACTGGTTTATTTGGTGGACCTGTTCCTGAAACCTATGATAAAATTTTTATAATTAGGAGTTTTTCGTGGTTACTTAGATATATTCATATGACTGCCAGAATTAACACCATGGAAGAATTTAAAAATACAGGGTTATTAGCTCATTTTAAAAATCAAGAACTTAAGACACGTATTCTTGACTATTATGATGCAGTTTACTTTACATTCGAAGGCGATGACAGGGACACCAATCCTACGGAAATGTTAAAAAAAACATTCACAGCCAAGGGATTTGCCTATTCAGAGGCAGCCGTTTTGGATCAACCCATTGAAGTCCTTCTTTCCGAACCTACAATTAGGGCCATACTAATAAATATAGTTGACGAATCGGCTTATAGGTCCAATATTTCGGATAGGATGATAGAGCATCTGGAACAATTAATTCAGGATTTGGAAATGGAAAATCAAAAGCGGTGAAATTGTAAAAGCCAACCGACTCCATAAGTTGCTGGCTTCTATTTATGGTAACCCCCCCTAAGTCTTTCTTAATTGTGAGTTTAAATAAGCAAACACCATTTTTCCCGTTTTTACTTTTGGCTTGGGGTTAAGAAATACGATTTAAGGTCACATACAAAAATTCCTTACCTTAGGAAGAACAAACAACCACTTCCTTTTCATGATTAATTTTTTTAGAGGACAGAGCGTTAAGAAAACATTCAGTGAATGTTTTTAGCGAATGGGCCAGATGGCGCGTTGGCGTTAATATCAAAACTATGCTAAATTTTTTTAGACGATTTCGCAAAAAACTCGCAGACGATGGCAAGCCTTTAAAATACCTTATGTATGCCATAGGGGAGGTGCTTTTGGTAGTGATTGGTATATTAATTGCGTTGCAGATCAATAATTGGAATGAGGACAGGAAACTAAAACAATTTGAATATAAGATTCTAAAGGATATTGAAACATCAATGGAAGGAAATTTCTTTCAGCTAAACATGTGTTTAAGAGCCAATAAGAAGGCCATTATATCTGCTGATATAATACTAAAACATTTAGATGAAAATCTACCTTATAATGATTCTTTAGATTTTCATTTTTCAAGAGCTTTGGAATGGTGCAGTCCGGTATTCAACAATGCAGGATATGAAAGCCTTAAAACGTATGGCACAAATCTGGTAACTAATGACACTATTCGAGAAGAACTTGGCATATATGATGCTGGTTGGATGGAAACTCTGACACAAAGACAAGAAGAATATTTCTTTAACACGGCTTCTCCCGTTTTAACTGAATTATTCGAAATAGTTGCAATGCGAGCTCAAATGAAACCTTTTGACTACGAACAATTAGGAAACTCTAATAAGTTCATTAGCATACTTAAAACCTCTAAGGAGAATAGAAAGGAACAAATCAAATGGTACGAACAATGGCAGCAATCATTTGTTTCACTGGACAAAATGATAAAAACAGAATTGAAAAAACAATAGCGAATCGCTATCAACAAATATAAGCCATTATCCCGATTGCTCCTTCTCCATAGTATTACGAAGGAGAAGCTATCGGGATGCAATTTGGATTTTTTGATCCCCCTGGTTCAAGAGTATCCTGCAAATTCTGACTTTTATCATATCTCGTGCGAAGCTTAGTTCCTACCTTGTAGCCGGAAATTCAAAACTGAGTACAGACCATGAAGATACCGTTCGCCCTGGGGGGAATCATTCTGCTTGCCCTGGTTTCCTGTAAGGATGCCGCACATACCCGAAACGAAGATGCCGGGGAAGACCTGGTAAAAAAAGAAGAAGTGCACTGGACGTACACCGGGGAGAACGGCCCGGAACACTGGGCTGAACTCGAGCGTCGCTCCCATTGCGGAGGAGAACGTCAATCGCCCGTGAACATCATCGACATCCAGGCCGAAGTGGACCCCTCCCTGGGCCCGTTAGACCTGCACTACTATGGGGAAGTGCGTATCCATGAGGTCACCAACAATGGCCATACCATACAGTATAATTTTGAAGAAGGGGATTACATTTCCCTGCGAGATGTGCGTTATGACCTCAAACAGATACACTTCCACGAGGCGGCAGAGCATACCCTGAACGGGGTGAGGTATCCCCTGGAGATGCATATGGTCCACGTTAATGCCGCCAATGAGATCGCGGTCTTTGCTATCATGGCAGTAGAAGGGGAGAGCAGTGAGCCCTTTACTTTCCTGGAGCAATATCTGCCCCTCAATCCCGGGGAGACCAAGATCATAGATGCCAGTTTCGACCTTAACCTCAACCTGCCCCGGAGCCGCGACTACTACGTATACCAGGGTTCCTTCACTACCCCGCCTTGCACGGAAGGCGTAACCTGGATCATCTTCAAGGAGCCCATTACCGTTTCCGTGGAACAGGTGAAAGAGCTGCAACGCCTTATGCCCCTGAATAATTACAGGGGGGAACAACCCCTTAATGGCAGGGTAGTTAAGAGGTATGATTTTCCCTACAATTATTAACGGGCCCAATGTCTAATTATACGATACAGAAACAACAACAGGAATATTCAAAACCAACTACCTGGTGGTCCATCCCCCGTCAATAACCATTATTTCCCCGGTTATCAGTGAGGCGGCATCCGATGCCAAAAACACCACAGCACCAGCGACCTCCATAGGTTTGCCAATACGGCCCAGGGGGATCCTATCCAATACACTTTGTCTGAAGTCCCTGTCCTTTAACCAGGGTTCGGTACCCGGCGTTTCTATAAAGGTTGGCGCCACAGCATTGACGTTTATATTATACTTCGCCCATTCCGAAGCAAGGTTTTTGGTAAGGTGGTTAACCCCTGCTTTGGTCATACAGTAAACAGACTCATTTTCCAGGGCAATAAAACCGGCCTGTGAACTCATATTGATAATGCGGCCAGATCCCTGTTTGATCATTTGTTTGCCCACAGCCTGTGCCGTAAAAAAAGTTCCTTTTAAATTCAGATTGACAGTATTATCAAAATCCTTTTCGGTTACCTTTTCAGCAGGATTGTCGGGGGCAATACCAACATTGTTCACAAGGATATTTATCTTGCCAAAAGTTTTAACCACCCGGCTAACCGCAGCATTAATTTGCTGAAGATCAGAAACATCCATTTGCAAACGGATCACCTTTCTGCCCATGGCCTTAATTTCCTGCTCCAGGTCAGCGGCAGTAGTTACATCTCTCAGACCTAAAGCAATGTCTGCACCTTCATGTGCCAGGGCAAGTGCGCATGCCCTTCCAAGACCCCGGGCCGCCCCCGTAACAATAGCCACCTTACCATTAAGCTTGAAATTTGGGTATTCTTGTTCAGATTTTTTCATAGTTAAATTCTTACCTTAACAACCGATCCTTTAAAATTAATCCTTTTTTTTAAACCTATGCAGCCTGTTTTTGTTAGCTGACTTTGACCCAACCAGGCCTACATTTGTTTAGTACATTTATACAATATGAACAAACAGCCGCGACAAATCAATAATAGACTGCTTTCACTTGATTTTTACAGAGGTTTAACCATGTTTTTGCTTATTGCGGAGTTCTCACATCTGTTTGCGAATATGGTAGCACCCGAGCTTGAAGAATCTGTTTTATATGCCATTGGCGAACAGTTTCATCATGTAAAATGGGAAGGATTGCATTTTTGGGATTTGATTCAACCGTTTTTTATGTTCATTGTGGGCGTAGCCATGCCCTTATCCTTTAACAAGAGAATTGCAAGGGGTGATTCCTATAACAAGGTATTTAAGCACGCCCTGAAAAGAGCATTTATGCTATTAGTCCTGGGCTGGGCACTGTATTGCATTGATGACGGAAAAATTGTGTATAGATTTCAAAATGTGCTTGCACAGCTGTCCGTAACTTATATTTTGGCCTTTCTGATCATGAAGAAACCAACTGCGGTTCAGCTGGGTTTTTCGGTATTCCTGATTCTTATCACCGAAGGACTTTACAGGTTTTTCCCCATAGAAGGATTTAACCAAGCCTTTGTTCCCGGAGAGAACTTTGGGGCCTGGTTCAATATTCTTATTGCTGGACAGGAAGATGGGGGTCATTGGGCAATGTTCAATGCCATTCCTACAACAGCGCATACCATTTGGGGGGTATTGGCCGGCAGATTGTTAATGAGTGACCAATCGAACAAAAAAAAGATGCAAACCTTAATTGTTGCGGGTATCCTGGGGTTGATCATTGGATACGGACTTAGCCCGGTTACCCCAATAATTAAACGTATTTCTACCAGTACTTTTGTATTTGCCAGTGGCGGATGGTCTGTATTGGCACTGGCGTTGTGTTATTGGCTGATAGATATTAAGAAATACCAAAAAGGGGTTCTTTTTTTCGCCATTGTGGGGATGAACCCTTTATTTATCTATCTCTTTGCCCATGTTGGCGGAGCAGATCTTATCCGGACTATAGTACTACCATTTTCAAATGCCATTTTTGGATGGACGGGAGCGTTAAACGCAATGCTTATTTTGAGTGCTGTTGTCCTTTTCTTTTTATGGTATCTCTGCTATTGGTTATATAAAAAGAAAATATTGATAAAGATTTGATTTGTTTAGGCAACTAAAATTCTGCAACCCTAAGTTCATTTATGTAGCGAAGGAATCCAGGCATCAATTCCGGGATAAATCATCTTCTCTTAATTTATTTAGAAAAACGAATACAATACCAAAATCTTCGTTATTTTTTTACAAAAAGCTTCTTCCCTGCTTTAACACAGAAAAGCACCAAAGATCCGGCCAGAAGCCCTACTATAAATTCAACAAGCAAATCCGGAACGGAAGGAAAGAGGTTGTGCAGGAATGGCAGATTATGTACAAAAATCCCACCCGAGACCAGCAATAAGGCTATGGTTCCAATAACGGAGAGTGATTTGATTACCCACGGCAGGGCATTCACAAAAAACCGCCCTATACTATCCGATATACTGTTGTCTTCCCCATTCAGACGAATCAAACGGGCGCCGAATTCATCCATACGAACTATAAGCGCCACAAGCCCATACACCCCAACGGTAGCAAGGAACGCTATAAACGATACCACAAGGATTTGGGTAATCAGGGGTTTGTTCAGCACAGTTCCCAGTGCTATGATCACAATTTCAATGGATAAAATAAAATCGGTTAGGATGGCCGACTTTATCTTTGTTTTTTCCATTTCGAGGATGTCACTTTTTTGTACAGGCTGAAGATCTGAAGGGATATGTGCGTGTTCATGAGGAACAAAGAATTCGTATATTTTTTCTGCCCCTTCATAGGCAAGATACAGGCCCCCAAGTAAGAGGATAAGGGTCACTGCCCAGGGGGCAAAGGCACTCAACAAAAAAGCAATGGGGAGAATAATAAGCTTATTAAGCAACGACCCTTTGGTGATGGCCCAAATTACGGGGAGTTCCCGTTTAGAAACAAAGCCAGAGGCTTTTTCAGCATTCACTGCCAGATCATCCCCCAAAATACCTGCGGTTTTTTTGGTCGCAATCTTGCCCATGGTTGCCACATCGTCTAATAGGGTTGCTACGTCATCTAATATGGCAAAAAATCCTGAGGCCATAGTGCTTCTTTTTGGGTTCAAATATAAGGCTTCGCGGCATTTGTACTGCTGGGTAGCAGCCACTAATTTTTTTTATCACTTTACCTTGATGTACGTGTGTAGCATTCATGGATTCCATTAAAGGAAATAGGAGGGCCTGCCCTCCGAAGTAAAACGAAGGGGTGGGAGGGCCTACAAAGAACAAACCCCTGATTATCAAGGGTTTTTTTATTAATTGTTCAAATTATTATTAACTTTTAGGGCGTACAATTTGTAAAGTTCGGTTTTGGAAGTACCCATTGAGGAGTGTTTTCACTAAATCCATCACAATTGATGACACTATTTACATTCCAACTACTTAAATCTTGATTTAGATTGGATTCTTTGAACATTTCACTCATATCTGAAACCTTACTTACATCCCAGGAACTTATATCCTGATCAAACGGGTTAACATTAGCCAGTCCCCAACTTCCCACAAACATTCCCTTCATGTTAGTTACACTGCTGACGTCCCACGAACTTATATCCTGGTTGAACCGAAAACCAGCAAACATATATGACATATCCGTAACCCCACTAACATTCCAATTACCTATGGGTTGGTTGAACTGCGACCCTTGGAACATATTGGACATATCTATAACATTACTAACATCCCAATCTCCAATTGGTTGATCAAAGGGTGAAACTGAGAACATTCCTTTCATGGTAGTAACACTACTAACATCCCAAGTTCCGATGGGTTGATTAAATGGGGCGAAGGAGAACATACCTGACATATTGGTGACACTACTAACGTCCCACGAACTAATGTCTTGATTAAAAGAGGACAACAAGAACATAGTATTCATATCGGTTACATTACTTACATCCCAGGAACTAATATTTTGATTAAACGAGTTAAATTCACTTAAATTACCCATAAACAATCCAATCATACTAGTAACCTTGGTTGTACAAACTGTGGTAACATCCTCTTCATTTTGAACCATCTCCCTCAGCTTAGTCTCGTCAACTACTTTGTAAATAATATTATCAATTATACCGGTATCGCCAACTTCCCCCCATTCGTAGCATTTTATAGTTACACCATTTTCATCCAAATAAATGGGGGATGGCGTTGGGCATCCATTTTCATCAACATTTTCACCTTGAGGAGTATCACTACATAGGTCAATGTCATCAGTAACTCCATCTTCATCGGTGTCTTTCTGAGAATCAGAACACCCGTTTTCATCCACTTGTTCTCCACTTGGAGTATCAGGACAGGTATCCAAATCATCAGTTACCCCGTCTTCGTCTGAATCAGATTGAGTTAAAGAACACCCATTTTCATCAACTTGTTCTCCACTTGGGGTATCAGGACAGGTATCCAAATCATCAGTTATCCCATCTTCGTCTGAATCTAATATTTCAAAAATACCTGTAATGTTCTTATCTGAATCCATTGTTATGGTAACAGGATTATCTGTACTTTGAACACTTCCTGTCCATTCAACAAACGAATACCCATTAGAAGGGATACCTTCCATGGTTACAACAGTTCCTTCATCAAAGGTTCCACTCGAAGGAGAAACTGTTCCTCCACCTGATGGGGTAATGGAAACATTTATGGTGAAGCTTATTGTCTCGTCGTCAGAATCCTTTGTACAACCGAGAAGAAGAAGGATTATTACAGGAACCATTTGGGATAATCTGAGAATTTTTTTCATTTTCTACAGGTTTATATAGATTTAACAAAAGAAATCTTACAAATTTAGAATACCCTTCAAGCATGCACAATGACCTTAATCATTTTCGAAGTAAGTGTGACCACAAAGCGAAGACTCTTTGCTAGTCAAAGGCTTTTTTAATTCCTCGCCAGCCCTGGCATCCTGCATGTGTTGAATATTGTTTAAACTAGTCTTAAGAAGTAGCCGAAATGCAAACTTAGCTTGTTCAGGCAAAGAGATACTTAGAGTACGGGCGCTCGCCTTTAATTGTATAGCCTTATGATCTAGTGCAATAAAATTCAATTTATTTCGATTTAATTAGTTGGACACTTGATGATATCTATAACAGAATTTTACCATGATTAAAAAGAATCTCACTAAACTGGTTGGTCTTAAAAAGGAAGATTTTGATTGTTTTGTAAAAACAGGTCAAATACAAGTGCAACCAGCAAGGCTTATTCCAACATTAAAAACGGGAGACGAAATGGCATTGACATCCATTTTTCTATCCACAATCCACTTAGTTAAAGAATTTCGTGACAGCATTTTTAAAGAACTAAAATTAAGCAGGACCGGACGTTTTTATTTCTATACCGAAGCTACTTTTCCAGAAATAAATAAGTCGCGTTTAGATGGTCTCATTATAGTCGTTTCCAAGGGCATTATTACAGATGCAGTTTTCTTTGAAATGAAGAATAAGAACAATGGTTTAGAACTAAACCAAATTGAAGCTTATTTAGATATTTGTAAGAAACTTAAAGTAGAGAAATTAGTTACTATCTCTAATGAATTTGTAGCAGACCCATCTCATTCCCCATTAAGGATTAAAACACCAAAGTGTATTGCTTTATCTCATTTTTCATGGACCTATCTGATCACTAAAGGACAATTACTATTATTTAAGAAAGACATACTTATTGAAGATGAAGATCAAATTGAAATAATGCGAGAAGTACTGCATTATTTTGAAAGTCCCGTCTCTGGGATTAAAGGTTTCACTCAAATGAAATCTGGGTGGAAAGAACTTTCAGAAAGTATTCGTGCACAAAAGCCTTTAAAAACATCAGATGAATACATAGAGGATGCCGTACTGAGTTGGTACGAGGAGGAAAAGGATATGGCTTTATTGCTAAGTAGAAAGTTGGGAGTATTAGTCAAAACACCTGCTAAAAACCAGGACAGTCTTAAAAAGGATATTAGTAGAGTTGTGAAGGATAATTATTTAAGTGGATCTCTCATAGTAAAGGATTCTGTGTCCGATATAAAAATAATTGCTGAATTTGAAAGAAGAATGGTAGCAATGTCGGTAAAAGTAATTCCTCCAATGAACAAGGGAACAATAGCCAGAATAACATGGATTGGCAATCAACTAGAAAATTGTAAGAAGAGAGATGAGGCGGTTTTTACCAAAATACAGGATTATATTTGGGTAGAAGCAGATATAAAATATGCAAATACCAACCTAAAGGTTAAACTGTCTGAATTAGACACGCTAAATGAATTATCAAAAGGAAAGGATATTAATGCTTTTCATATTGGAATGATTGATGGGTTCGGAGCAGGATTTGCAAGCAACAAGAAATTCATAGTACTCATTGAACAAATGATGCTAGATTTTTACGAAGGAATAGTTCAACATATGTCTAATTGGAAACGACCTGCGCCTAAATTAGAACAAGGATCAGAAGTGATTTAGGATTTAGCCCTCTCAAGTCAATATGTAAATGCAGTATAGGCATGACACCTGCATTTTTATGTGGGAAGCAAGTACTTGTTTAAAATGAATATTTCTTTATGGCCCTAGTTTACGGACAAATAGAAACTTTAAAGCAAATAAGAAAGATCCTAGACCAAAAAGGGATTACTCAATTTAATTCTACAGGCGATCTTAACGACTTCATTAAGAACTACGAGAACGAAAAAGAGGAAGTTTTCTTTATGATTGAACATGATTTTGATCTGGAACTAGACATAATCCAAGTAAAGGGCAATATCCTCCAAAGAAATTATGATACTTTAAAAAATGGTGCGGAAACTAAACTCAAGGGCAGAATAAACAAACTAAGACAGAAGTGCGAAAGGCTATCATCTATCCGGGCCAAAAATGCCATAATGGAATTAGCCTACTGGTACCAACTCCAATTCTTATTGGGGGTAAAGTTTATACTAGAAAAGAGCTTTAATTTTATCATAAGTATTCAGACTTATAGATCAAGAAAAAGCCTGAAACCAATAAGGGAAAAGATAAATGCACTTGCGGCGAATAGGCAATCCATTATTTCAAGCCGTTGTGAATCAAAGTTTAAAGAGCTTGAATATAAAAAGAATGTAGTCACTGATTTAAACCCTCTAATTGCAGGAGCAATCGGAGAAAACTTGGTACAGAAAGAACTAAAAAAGTTATCAGATACCTATGTGCTCTTTAATGACTTTTCACTAGTCTTCGAAAAACCTATTTATAACAAAAAGGAAAATGACCGCATATTTAGTATTCAAATAGATCATCTCTTAGTAACCAATGCCGGGATCTTTAATATAGAGACCAAAAACTGGAGTAAGGAATCTATTGCTCGCTTAGATATGAGATCTCCAATAAGCCAAATACGTCGCACCAGTTATGCTCTTTTTGTCATACTTAATAACAGAGAACAAGGAGCAAGCCGTATTCTTAGAAGTCATCATTGGGGGGATAAGAAAATACCCATCAAGAATATTGTGGCAATGATCAATAACAAGCCGAAGGGAGAATTCAAGTTTGTTACTATAAAAAAATTAAAGGAGTTAAATAGCTACATAGATTCTTTTGAACCCATATTTGATGATTCGGAGGTCAGTAGAATTGCAGAACATTTGAGGAAAATATAAAACTAATACTCCCCAATCCCAACATCATGCTCGTATTGAACATTAGATAAGTCGCCCTTAGGCTTCTCTAAAAAATGAGTTTCAATTCATTTTATTTATTGTTATAAGCATAGCTCGTGATTATAGCAAAACTGAAGCCGTTGATTTATCAAAGTAGATTATGTAATCAAAGAAAGTAGGATTAAACTCAAAGTAATAATCCTTAGGATTATTGTTAAAAACAGAACCTATTGCAAAAGCCTCTATGCCATTGGCGAAGGCATCATTCCACTCATTATATTTTTGTAAATCCGCGATCTTCAGTGCAAAAACCGGTTCTTTACTTTGAGACATCACGAAATTGAGTGAATTTGTTTTGGGATTCACATTAATTACGTGCTCACCAAGTTCAGTAAATTGCCCTCCTTCCTGCCCAAAAGCAGTAAAGGAGCCTCGAGAAAAAAGAAAACCAATGGTAGTATAATCATTGCCAAAATCTTGTGTGAGACGATATCCCATTGAGCCGCCTCCACCATAATTAGGACTATTTGCAATATGCCAATTATGCGCCCATAAGACAATTTTTTTCCCATCAAAATATTCATTTAACCAAGCTGTATTTTCAGCCATGTATTGATCACGATAATTTATTGAATAATCGCCTTGGAAATATTTTACTTCTGATACTTGTCTGATAACTTCTAAGATTCTTACATTAAGCTTAAATTCTTTCTCTGAACTGACTTCAATGAACTCATTTTCATGATTGGCAATTGAATCTCTCAGCGCATCTATCTCTTGAAGATAATTTTCAAATGCCTCTCTTGAATAAGAAGCAAAACCCGCTTCTGTGGCCGTCTCGGCTTCGTTAAGAATTAATTCTGCACTGGAAAAGAAAGGAGCATCAGTTATTTTCAAGTAGTCTTTTAACATACCTGGGTGGAAGGTGTTAAATTGACAATCAACCCCCATATATTGCACTTTCTCTTCTTTCGATTTGTCGAGATTATATTCACACATCCACAAAAGAAGATTCTTTACTTCCTCAGTGCTCCAGGTCCAAAAGTGCATTTTGGTTTTCATTAATTCCTCAATTTCATTTGATGCACCTCTCTGAACAGCGTCATTAATTAATAATGATTCTCCAAAATCTGCCTCAAAAGCAAATATTTTGAAATTATGGTTTTCAACTAAATATTTGAATATTCTATGTTTGGCATTAAAAAATTCAGCCGTCCCATGTGTAGCTTCACCTAAGGCAATGATCTTTTTAGTAGCAATCGGATCTAAAAAACCCAATTCATTATCACTCCAATTCAATGGATTAATAGTAAGAGGGGAAAGCTCCTGATCTATAGCTTGTACAAGAGAATAAGTCTGGGCGTCTAGTGTTATTTCCTCTGAATTTTTGTCACAAGAAAGGATGATCAATAATGACAGGCTAAATAACATAATGTTTTTTCGATTCATAGTTTTTAATTTTCTGGTTGCCTATAACGAAATCGTTCACCTTCGTTTATTGGATAATTGCAGGATTAATCTTTATTTGATGCAATGATGTACTCTGAATTATAGGTGTTGTTTCACAAATTTAGAATTTGCTAAGTAAGAAATTACTGATATAAATCATATGCCTTTCTCCTCCCCCGCTAGCGCGAGCCTGCCTTGTCGGCAGACAGGCATCTTGTTCCTCTGGCATATGCTATAATCCGGAGGTACTCGTCCGAAATACAATGCAGGAGCGGGACTGTTCTGGTCGATTAGCCAAGCAAATGAACCCAGCCTGATGAACCGGCACTATCTATCAAAACTCCACCCCGGGGACCAGGGCCCATCTAAAGAAAATAAAAAGCAGCAGAAGTACTATGAAAGGACTCCAATATACTTTCTCATTTATTCTATTGGGAACATGTCTTATGGGTCTGCTACGAGCTGTGGCAGCCCATATCCAGGGAATTGAAAAAGCAGAGACGATAAAAGGAGTAGCCGCCTGACCCATTGGAGGAATTCTAAAAGGCACAACAAAGATGCTGCCTATAATAGCTGCTCCTACGGCGATATACCGGACATACTTCAGGTTCACTTTGGGATTGTTTAAAACGGCATCAACGGGAGCAAATTCCAGCAGAAGTTTGCTAAACCAAATACATAGCAAGGCCATAGCAATGGCACTTACTATTGCCAGGATTATCAGCAAGGGTTCACTTAGTTTCAAATATCCTACAAGCGCCTCACCCACATCGGTGCCTGGGCTTAAATACCCGATTATCACTTGTGGAATAGATTGCATGAGTCCATGAAAAGCCATCCACAATATGAATAGTTTCCAAATACTTCCGGAGTTTCGAATAAATTGAAAAATCGCCAAACAGATCAATCCGATTAAGAAAATTGCCAGCGCTCCTGAACCCTGCATCAATGAAGTCATGGGATGTTCTCCCACCCAGGTATGATTGTTATGGTATAGAAAAGATTGTAGTCCAAGCGCCTTTTTACCAAGAACAAGAAATACCTCTTGCAGAAAGAAAATTATATTGAATGCCAGTGCAAAAAATACGGCAGAATTAATCATAGTAGGGTAGTGGATTGCAACTTTAGGAGCGGTAAGACCTTTATATTTAAACCAATTGACTATCCCCCATACTATTGGGCCTATTATCAGGGATGCAAAAAATATTTGAACTAATATCATATTTCCAATTTTTAAATTCTTTTCTGTTGAAAGCTATGATTTGGTTATTAGCAGCTATTATGAGAGCAACAACAGATCTTGTGAATGTTTTGGTTGTTCCTTTTTGACGATTACCTAAGCTTTATGTTACATAAAATGTTTGTTCGGGAATGATTCCCCCGCCAGCGCGGGCATCTTGCTCGTGTTAAGCATCAAATTAGCCGGCCTTGCGTCTATCTGCAAAATTGTCCTTTGCCTATGATTTCATCCGTCTCAATATCCCAAATGACCTCAACAAAGAACATATCTATTGCATAAATAACATACTTAGAATTACCTTCAATAACAATATCCAAAAATTTGCCTTTGGCAATTAGGTGATTGGCATACGGGCGTGATGCCCGCGCCAGCCTGGGGGAGAAGAAATTACCTATATGGAATATTGTGGCCATGATTAATAATAAGCCCAAAGAAGAGTTCAAGTTTGTTACCATCAAAAAAGTGAAGGAGTTAAATAGCTATATAGATTCTTTTGAACCCAGATTTGATGATTCTGAGGTTAAAACAATATCCAATTATTTAAACAAAATAAAGAACTAAATTTTTAAAAAGGCATACAATTCGGAACCCCATTAAGTTGGAAAGTTGTCAAATAGTTGTAAAATAAGCTGCAACAAACCTGGGCAATAACCTGGTTGGTATTTATAACCTATTCCGTTTAATTATTTTCCATTGCTGTTCCCGATACCTGCTGCCACAGCGTCCACGAAATGATCTGGGTCATTTAAGGGCAGAAGCAATGTAACGTATTCAATTAAGGTGGCTTATTGTTTTGGTTTTGCGAAAGCAAAAATTCATCAGCGCAGACTGTCTTTTATTCGCTATTTTTCATATACGATATTAGGTCTTGTGCATAAAATATTAGCCTATTTGCCTTTAAACCTTCTAATTTCAGATTCTATTTTTTCATTATACATTTTGCCTATAACTTGAGTCCTCATATCCCTGTATTTTTTTTCATTAGTTGTATCTCCTAGTTTCTTATAAGCATTAGCTAGTGCTTTTAGAGAAGGCAAGTGCATAAAACTAATGTTCAGACAAGTTTTAAACTCATTTATGGATTCTTCAAAAAATCCATCTTTAAAAAGTTGTTGGGCTAAATTATAGTGATTTTCTATATCTCTGATTTTGGACTCTATTTCTAATATAATAACATTTTCATTTTTTAAAGTAATAAAAGAACTTGGTATTTTCCTGATCACTTTTTCTGTTACACTACCCATTAAAATCTTACTGATACCTGATTTGCCAGTTGTTCCAATAATCAACAAGTCAGAATTATGCTTTTCAATAGCTTTAAGTATTTCTATATCAGGAACTCCTTGTTCAATTTCTTTTGTTACATCCAAACCGGTAAAATTGAAACTTTCTAAAAAAAAGTCGAACTCTTTTTGATGCTCTTTGCGTATATTTTCAATTTGCTTTTCAAAATTGATTTTATTTCTTATTGAATATAAATGAGATACTTCATAAACAGAAAATATTACCAGTTCAGCTTTAAATCTGTGTGCTAAAGTAATTGCATTTTGTAGCGCACGTTTTGATTGAGCAGAAAAATCGACAGGGCAGAATACTTTATTTATACTTAATTGTTTCCCGCTTTTTACAACAAACACAGGCTTACTACTTTTTTTAATAATTTTTTCGGCATTTGAACCTAATATGTAAACATTGTCTTTTAATTTCTCGCCTGCTCCTATGAATATCATATTTGCATGTACTTTTTCGGCCGTTTGAATGATTTTATCAGAAAAATCCCCATACGCTAGAATTGGTTTTGAGACCTTGACATCCTCTTTTTTTATTTTCTCATTTATCAAGTCCAACTGCTTTATTGAAAACTCTTTAAGTAATTGTTTTGCTTTTTTATTTTCAATATTATTTGGCAATACATATATGAGGGTAATTTTAGATTGAAATATTTTCGCCAGGTCTATTGCGTTTTCTAAAACATACTCGGATGATTTACTAAAATCTGTTGCCAATAAAATGTTCTTAATTAATTTCATTTTTGTTTCATTAAGGGATTTAATTAATTGTTCTATTTATTTGATATTGTGTTTAATTTTGTTTCCCCCGCCAGCGCGGGCATTTTGCTCGTGTTAAGCATCAAATTAGCCGGCCTTGCGTCTATCTACAAAATTGTCCTTTGCCTATGATTTCATCCGTCTCATTATCCCAAATAACCTCAACGAAGTAAATATCTATTGCATAAATAACATACTTAGAATTACCTTCAATAACAATAACCAAAAATTTGCCTTTGGCAATTAGGTGATTGGCGTACGGGCGTGACGTCCGCGCCAGCCGGGCGCAAAAGAATCCCTAACTATGGCAATAGATAGCTGCCTTTGATTTGGTAGATGAAAATGGTATGGAAATCTGGAATCAAAAGAATGCTTAAACTTTAGTAATCATAAACACTCTCTACGATTGAGACAAATAATATTATTGCTATCGTTCCTGCTACTGCTGTAATTAAGAAAGTCATATCAAATGGTTTTATTATTCCCACAAAATTGATGCTACAATAAATAGCATCCTATGATTTAAATCATAGATGATTAAAACCCCGCCAGCTCTAGCATTTTGCTGGTGTTAAACATGTATTAGGCGTACGTAGTCTTCTTTAGAAAACAGGGTTGAACTTTTTTAATAAAGTGAATAATGCCCATTTAGTTTGTACAGGCAAGGAGGGGATTGTGGTACGGGTAATACACCAGCAGCAGCGTGGGGACCATATTAAGATATTTATTCATTAATAGCGGGTTATACAATTATTTAAACTAACTACACAATAATCCTACACATAATAAACGAATAATACTACATTTATTTCTATAAACATTTAAATTATAGAAATTATGCCTGTTTTATCAAATTATTGGTTTGAAGATCCGGACTTTAGGGGAAATACTACCTTTTTAAGTATCCAACATCCGACTGGTGGCTGGGCATGGATTAACTGGGCGAATATAGGCTCAAAAGACAGCACTCTCGTGTGGGAAAGAGAAGATAGAGAAATTGTAATTGATTTAACCCCTCAAGTAGATACGTCAAGAATAAGGGGGTTAATTGATACTATGTTAGGCGGTAGTGCCAACAGAACTTCTGGGATATCCGCAGGTTGGATTCCGTGGAAATATGTTCCATACTATAGCTCGAGACCTGATAGAAATGATTTGGATTTATTAGTACGTTTATTCTTTAATTTCCATGTTGATACTCCGTGGTACTGTACTGATGCAAATGGAAATATTAGCTATTATTTAAGGTTTTTCCTTACCGTAGGAGGAAATTTAAGGGCAAGTGTCGATGGATGGAGCTTTGACTACAATGGTGGCGGTCCTTTTTGTACTGGCGAAATAAGCAATCAATTAAGAAGAGGTATACCTGGCGGTATGGCAACTTTACAAACAGAAATTGATAACGCCCTTGCAATTTTTGGAGGTTTTAGATTTGATTTGGTATATCTGCTACCCGGAAGTGGTGACACAACGGGAAGTGGAGCGGTAGATGTTAATAGAAGATGTTCACTAGCATTACTTCCTCGATGAAGTTTCTGAAGTATTAATCATAAAAAAAATCCGATGGCAACAAATAAAAAAATGGAACAAGAAGTAGTTTCAAAGCTGGAAAACTGCTTAAAGGAACTAAAAATAAAAAGCGAAACAAAATCAAATCCTGATGAATCGATAATTTTTGGAAAGTTTGCGCTGGATAAAGCGAAGTACAGAATTGTTATACATCTTCAAAATGAGGATTATACCCCTAAAACCATGGACACTGGTCAATTAAAACTTGATGATGTGGCAAAACAGGATTGTGCCCAAACACCCAATTTAAACTTTCAGGCATCACATTCTTCTTCTAGATCTTATTCTCAAGATGAAGGATTGAAAATTAAAAAGAAATTTTTAGAAGAAGCCAATAAATTACTTCCTAAGTTGAAGAGATAGAATTCAACTGTTCTTGCAAGTATTGTTTTATTTAAATTAAATATACAAATGTGATTTTTTAAGCAATAAGAATTTTATCTGGTCAATTAGAATAATAATGTAATACTCTATATTATGGCGTTACTAGTAAATGTTACTGAAAGATATTGGGGAAAATGCAAGAAATGGGGGATTCCGTACCCATGCCGAAAGACTCGATCGGTCGATAAATGGGAATATGTTTGGATAAGTCTCACTGAGACAGGATTTGGCTTCTTTTCGCGAATGGATGGTTGTGAAAATGGGGGTTTTCGCCACAAATGGACTGCAGGGTCATTTAACATATGGGGCTCCAAAACATATTTTAATATTACGAAATATTATAAAACTAAACGGCCAGATAATGGGAACTGTAATAATACAGGGGTAATTGTTTAATTACTGTTATTCTAATATCTCGTATATCCCCCTCCACGAACCTTAGCATCCTGCGTGAGTTGAACATTCTTTAAGCCGGGCTTGTCCATCCTAAATAAAATGAAGGTGGGACCACTCCGTCCGAAATCTAATGTAGGAGGGACCACAAGACAAAAGCCTTCTTTGAAAAACAAGGTTTTTTAAATTCTAAATAACAAGCACCAAATAGCAAAGTATCCTACAGTACCATTGGAATTTGGATTTTGGAATTTTAATTTTTTACCCCAGGCATAAAATTTCAGGGTTTTTATAAAGAGCTGTTTAAATTCCTAAATGGGTCGATTGAAAGTATTATAAGGCACAACCCGGTACATGTTAATCTTAGCGTATGCCCTGGCTGAAATTGCCAATTATAGCATACTGATAATCAGGTACTCGCAGACGGTACAATGTGAATTTTTACTTAAAAGTTTGCTGTTTTTTAGGTTATTTTTCCCAGATAGAGTAACTTAAAGAAATACAAAAAACATATACTATGGGAATTAAAAGTTTTCAAGGTCCCAGAATGTCACAGCCATCAGGGGATAAAATACCTTTTAAGGTAAGTGATTTTATGACAAAGAAATTAATCACTTTTAAGCCAGAGCAGTCTATGAAAGAAGTTATTGAAATACTAATATCCAATAAAATTTCTGGAGGGCCGGTGGTAAATGAAGATAACGAGTTGGTTGGTGTTATTTCCGAGGGTGACTGTATTAGTCATATAAGTAAGAGCAGGTATTATAATATGCCTCTCGATGATGGCAAGGTGGAGCAAAGTATGATTAAAGATGTTGAAACCATTGACGGAGACATGAATATTTTTGATGCCGCCAATAAATTCCTGGAAGCCAAACGAAGACGTTTTCCAATTGTTGAAAATGGTAAATTGGTCGGGCAAATTTCTCAAAAGGACATTTTAATAGCGACTATGAACCTTAAAACTGAAAATTGGAAATAAATCCGGGTTTTCTTTATTTGAAGTTGTAAAGCTCTGTTTTTGTGCAGCTCATTTCATTTGGGTGGAGGTCTATTTTGCCCTTTTATCATTAAATCTCAATTAATATTCACTCCTTCTCTTATTTCCTTTGTCAATGCGGTTCCAGTCTGAATTAACCTATGATAATTATCATTTTGTAGCGCAGTTCTAAATACTGCCGATTTGAATGCGTTACTCTTTAGAAAAGGCATTAATTCCTCTTGATTTCTTTTGATCCATTCCTGATTTTCAAAATCAATTTCATGTTCATCAGGATATTCGCGTGACTGTATAAATTCGAACATTGGTGTGTAATCTATAGTTGAATTTAATTCGACTTCCATTTTTTCTATAAATGTGTTATAGCTATTCTCAGACTTCTCTATCGACTCAACTCTCGCGTAATATTTTGTCAATAAACTATCAACTAATGGATTTTTGATTCTTCCCAAAAATTGTGAATTTTTAAGGGCTTGGTATCCGCTCTTATTAGCGCTAAAAGAAAACTCATAGAAACATCGTACGCCACCAATCATGGTTTCAAAATTGGTAAAATCTTGTTCCATAAGAAGCTTTGCCGATCTCTTTGCTTTAATGAATACAGAATCGCGTCTGACCTGTAATCTATTAAGGGTCTTAATATCCTGATCAATATTATCTGCAATCTTGATTAGATAATTATCAAGTTCAATCCTGTCTTTCCGTTCTTCATTCCAATTATTTATTTGAAGCGCAATAAGAATTCCAATGACTACCAACACAATCTCACCAATGGCATACTTAAGGTATTTTCCAGTTTTGTTTTTCTCCATTAGGTCAAATCTGATTTTTCTAAAAAACTTAAACATAGTTTTATTTTTAATGCCCGCGCCTCAGCTGGCTCCTCACTATCAAAGGTCTACCAGACCTTTGCTTATCGTTCGGCCCTCTAAAGAATTTAATCATTGGTTTATTGGTTGGTTGTACTTCCTAAGGTAATAAAAATTAAATATGGAAAGAAAAACCTTTGTGTCTACGGTACTGATTTACAATGATGTTCCTATGGAGATAGTAAGTGAGTTATTAGGGCATTCCAGTTTAAAGATTTCGAAGGATAAGATGTATGATCAGATTGCTTTCCGTCCTTCGATAAACTGGATGAGATCAGAGGTAAAGGAGTTTTCAAAGAAGGTGACAGCCTGGATAGGTATAGCAATATTCCTAAGGAGATTTGAATATAATCATCAAACAAACTGATATGCCTGGTATGGTAAAAATTTCTCCACCAACCATTCCTCCCAGAGCAATGGCTATTAATTCAGCTAAACCTAAATTCTTGTTTCTTCTTCGATGTTGGCTCATAGAATTTTGGCTGTTAAAGCTCAAATACACCTTTAGGGATAGCGTGAAAACCAGTAGTTATAACGATATCTTCGATATCTTTAACTTTAACCAATTCAGTGGTATGGATTGTGAATTCCCTTGGATATACCTCCGAATTAATAATAACATCTTTTATTCCTTTTATAGACAATACTTTATCTTTAATTCTTTCTAAATCAGTATTCTCTTTAGCGTTAGTTCCAAATATTTTTCCGTGATTTCCTGGTATCAAATTTTCTGATAATAAGCTCATATTTTGTGTCTTTTATTCTTTAATGATTATATCTTGTTCAAACTGGGCCAGCTAATAAGTAGAATAAGAATGGATAATATTTCTGTTGCTTTCTTATGGTTAAATTAATAATTATTAACCTAATGATGATTAAATAAGGCATCTATACTGAAGAACAAAACAACGCTAATATACACTAATTTCTATCATATCATTTAAACATTAATTCCTTTCCGTTATCGTCTTATAGCGCTTAAGAAAATATTCAGAAGGGAATAGTATCCTACTTCTCAGGAACGATCAAAGATGAAATGGATCGAACACGCTTCCATATCCCCGTCATTGTTAAAGTCGTATTCTCCGGTATCTGCACCCCCATTAAAGGATAGGGTTGTCACGTCATAGGTGTGGCCGTAGGTATCCCAGTCATCAGGGTAAGCATCCCAGGCAATGGCAAAGTAAAATGTTTGCTGCCACTCCTCCCAGAACATTTCTCCACTTACCGTATAAGCATCTCTATCTATGGGATCTATTGTGAGGGTAAAGCGGCCATTGGATTGCACAGACATGCGGGCAGTTCCACCGTCCTCGACTACGTCTACGGAGACGGTGTTAACACTAAATTGGGCTTTGGTGGCCTCCCAGGTTCCGGCGAGTTCGCTGATCTCGAACGGACCATCTTTGGTTAGTACGTCTTCGGGATCATCATCACTACAGGAGAAAGTCAGAGAAATTAACGAGATCAAAAAAAGATATGTGAATGGTTTCATAGCGATAAATTTTGAAAGAAGGGCACAACTCCCCTTCTGATTACACCAATAAATTTATTAAGATCTTCTGCTGTCCGCAATGATACTGGTCAGTTTGCCGGGATTAATACTGCTGAAGGGGGTGGAAAACGTGATGCACTTCGTCCTCCTATTCGATCTTTTCCAGCAGCTTCTCAACTTCATCAACTTGTTCAGCAACCAAAAGATCAATTCCTATCTAAAGGAAATAGGTGGGTCGCAGGCATAAACAAGCCGATCAACCATCATACGGCAAGAAAGTTTTTGATCCAAATTCTACACTCTCAGCTGATGACTTACTCAAATTAATTGATTCTCATTATAAGAATGTTTCTGTCCATTTCGGATATGAAACTCTTCCCCCGGAATCGTTTATAAATTCACTAGGATATGGCTTAATGGGTGATTCTGATAAGCTCGACAAAGCCGCTGCTCTATTTAACTTGAATATATAGAATTACCCCAAAAGTTCAAACGTTTATGATTCTATGGGAGATTGCTATTTAGCACAACAAGATTCAATCAAGGCACTTGTATTTTTCACCAAAGCTTTAGAAGTTGGGCACAATGATTATTCACAAGAAAAAATAGATATGTTAAAGCAGAAATTGAAGAAATAATCATAAACTGTCACTAACATTGTATAAAGTTAATGCTGATTTTTTACGTGTTTTGAATAGTTATTGGTTTAATAAAGTGGTTTTATAATTTCTGCGTTTACTGATAAATACCCTTCCTGAACTAAAGTAAGTACCTCATCATTATATGAAATTAAGAGCGGCATTGCGAGGTATAGGACTATTGTTGTAATAACACACTCTTTGTTTGTTGTTCTCTTCTAAATCTCATATAGGAGTTTATTATTCTTCTCCTTTCGGCAATTATTTTATTTAAATTTTTATTGGTCATTATAATTTCTGCGTCAGGTGCTAAAAATTTAAATAAAGCAGGCTCTTGATATTTCAAATAATATAAGCCATTCCCTTTATGTATCGGATACATCTTTTTTAAGTCTTTTAATAGTGCTGTTTTCATCTTTACTTATTGATATGATTAAAGTAAGTTATGCTTTCCGGATATCCTTTCTATTCGGTTGAGGTCAAACCACAACTATGCTATATTAAGTATAGTAGATACGGAGAAAAAATAGTTACAGGAATCCCCATAAAAACTAACTGCAATGATTTCCCTGGGGGACTTATAATAATCTGATATCAATAGTACGCAGGAAGAACATAAAGTAAAATGATAAGCATCATGTTTTGATAATTTGTGCGGTTGGTATTGCGGACGAGATTTGAATGTTGCCTGGTTTAGGAAACCACAAAATAAGTTTTGTTGAAATGGACCAATAGGATAGTATCAAATCAATGAAAAGGATGGATCTGTATTGGTGGGAAAACATAAAAAATAAGGTATACAATTCAGAACCCTATTAAGTTGGCAAGCTGTCAAATAGCAGAATTTTTTGGTCAGATAGGTTGCTGCAACACCTTTTGGAAAAGCCTTATTGGATCAGGGGCGAAACTCAACCGGGGTGATCTTTATAATTTTGAAATCGGTGAGATCATTGCCTTGAATGTCTATAAAAACATCCTCATTCAGCCCTTTTGCATTGGCCCTTTTGGCAAAATTTATCAAAACCCGAACTATACCCTCCTCATAGTTGCCTACCGTTGCCGAAATTTGGTAAATCTCAAAGTTTTTAGGGGCAGCTTCATGTTCCTGAATATATGCTTTTGTAGGTTCATGGGTATCTATAAAGCGTATGGCATCTAGTAAGGTCTGTGTTTTCATGTATTGGGATTTAAATCATTTAATAGTGCATAATATAGTTTAAAGTTCCTTAGGTTCAAATTTTTTGTTTTATATCATACAGCGGTTTTGAACCTTACGCCTTTCCTTAAACAGCCTATATAATGAGCTTGCGTCGCTCCCCCGTTTAAAAATAGTATCTTTAATGTACACTCTGATATTCAGGAGGTAACGTCATAAATTTGGAAAGTGAATGAAAACAGTTGCATTTATTGTTGTATCAATATTGTTGATAGGATGTAAAGGAAATAAGCCCAGGACCGAATTTTTGGGAATGGTTAATCTCGAGGTAACCGGAAACGCAAAAGCGGTTTCTCAATTTGAGAGAGGACTTTTATTACTGCATTCTTTTGAATA
>NZ_JBATKE010000215.1:0-8502 GCF_049669105.1 Eudoraea sp. | reverse complement strand
TTTTATACCTTATATAAGACCAATAGGATTTGTTTTTAATCGGCGAAAAGATGTAAAAAATGTGTTATTTTTATACAAATCGCTAACCCATAAATTATGTTTCAAAAGATCTCTATCCTGGTTTTTTTCCTTTCTCTAATAATTCCTATAACTTCAAATTCCCAAAGAAAAACCAAAGACAAAAACACCAATATATATAATGAAGCCCTTTACAATTCCATAGAATGGCGATTAGTAGGGCCGTTTAGAGGAGGGAGGTCCGGAACCGTAACGGGTGTTAAGGGTAATGATTTGCTTTACTATATGGGAACCGCCGGTGGCGGTGTTTGGAAAACTACTGATGCAGGAAGTACATGGGAATGTATTTCTGACGGCTTTTTTGGAGGCTCCATAGGGTCGGTTGCTGTTTCAGAATCCGACCCTAATGTAATTTATGTAGGGGAAGGGGAACAAACGCTAAGGGGAAATGTCTCTTCTGGAAACGGGCTTTGGAAAAGTGTCGATGCCGGTGAGACATGGAAATTTATTGGCCTGGAGGGGTCCGAACACATTGCCAGAATACGCATTCACCCTACCAATCCGGATATTGTTTATGCTGCAGCCATTGGAAATCTATGGATTCCTAATGAGATCAGAGGAGTTTATAAAAGTCTTGACGGTGGTTCTTCCTGGGAAAAGATTCTTTATATAAGTGATAAAGCCGGAGCAGGTGATCTCATTCTAGATCCTAATAATCCTAGAATTCTTTATGCTTCAACCTGGGAAATGAAGAGAAACGGTTATAGAATGGACAGCGGTGGACCAGACAGTAAACTTTATAAAAGCACTGATAGTGGTAATACGTGGACTGACATTTCAGACCATATAGGGCTTCCTTCAGGACCCTGGGGTATTGTGGGTATTACAGTATCGCCGGTTGATTCAAATAGAGTCTGGGCAATAATAGAAGCGGAAGATGGTGGACTTTTTAGGTCTGATGATGCAGGCAAGACCTGGAAAAAAATTAACGAAAACAGAGCACTACGACAAAGAGCCTGGTACTATAGTAGAATCTATGCAGATACCCAAGATAAGAACAAAGTTTATATAATGAATGTAAGTTATGGGGTATCTACAGATGGCGGCAAAACTTTTACTTTGAAAAATGCCCCTCACGGAGATCATCATGATTTGTGGATAGACCCCGATAATAATCAGCGAATGATTATAGCGGATGACGGAGGGGCTCAGGTATCAAATGATGGGGGAACCAATTGGACAACCTATCACAATCAGCCTACTGCGCAGTTCTACCGCGTTACCACAGATACTAATTTTCCATATAGAATTTACGGGGCACAACAAGACAACTCTACCGTTAGAATCTCCCATAGAAGCTCTGAAAGCAGCATCGGAGAAAAAGATTGGGAGATAACCGCGGGAGGCGAAAGTGCTCATATAGCTGTTGACCCAAAGAATAATGATATAGTCTATGGTGGCACTTATAAAGGATATATGATGCGTTATGACCATTCATTAGATCAGACAAGGTCTACAAATGTTTGGCCAGACAATCCTGCGGGTTCTGGAGTAGAAATTATGAAGTATCGTTTTAATTGGAATTATCCGGTTATGTTCAGTATACATGACAAAAATCGACTATATGCCGGATCGAATTTTTTACATATTTCTACAAACGAAGGACAATCCTGGGAGGTAATCTCTCCGGATTTGACTAGAGGTCTGCCAGAGACAATAAAATCTTCTGGAGGCCCCATTACCCAGGATAATACCGGGGCAGAGTTTTATTCTAACATTTTTGCCATTGCAGAATCGTCCTTAGAGAAAGGGGTTATTTATGTAGGGAGCGATGACGGCCTGGTACATATAACTAAAGATGACGGGAAAAACTGGAAGAATATCACCCCCCCATCTAACCTATCACCCAAATTAAATATGATTAATTGCATAGAACCAAGTCCTTTCAAAAAAGGCGTTGCCTATTTGGCTGCCACGTCCTACAAGTTTGGCGACTATACCCCTTACCTTTATAAAACTACTAATTATGGTGAGAGCTGGACACTCATCACCAATGGGATAAAGAATAATCATTATACAAGAGCTATTAGGTCGGATAAAGTTAGAGAGGGATTATTATATGCAGGTACCGAATGGGGAATGTACATTTCTTTTGATGATGGAAAACAATGGTCTTCATTTCAACTAAATCTTCCTATGACCTCCATAAGGGATTTAGCCGTTCGGGATAATGATCTTATTGCCGCCACACATGGAAGAAGTTTTTGGATGATTGATGATTTAACCCCCTTACATCAGCTAACAGAGGAAATGGCCAAAGGCGATTTTTATCTTTATAAACCTGATATTACTTATAGAACACAACAGTCCTCGGGTTGGAGCAAACCCGACATGAGGTTAGAAGGTGAAAACCATCCTAATGGGGTCATTGTAAATTATTATATAAAAGACAAAAAGGAAACAGATACTATTGCCCTTGAGATATTGGACGTTAATGGAGCATTAGTTCAAAAGTATAACACGAATGCTAAGGTGGACAAACAGGATCCTTCGGCGACAAAACCTTTAAAAGTTGTCACGGGAGGAAATCGTTTTATCTGGGATCTAAGATACCCTGGCTTCAAAAGCTTTGAAGGAATGGTTTTGTACTCTTCTCCTAATGTAGGTCCAAAAGCAGTTCCCGGCACCTATAGAGTAAGACTTACTTATAATGGAATAGCATCTGAAAAGGAATTTACAATAGTAAAAGATCCAAGACTCCCAAATACTGAGACCGATTTTAAAAATCAATTTGATTTCCTCATAAAAGTACGAGATCAGGTTAACAGAGCCAATCAGGCAATTATTGATATCCGCTCTGTAAAAAAGGATTTGGCTTATGTAAAGGAAAAAGTTACAACTGATGAGGATCTCAATAAACTTGTAGAGGAGTTCGAATCCAAGTTAGATAAGGTTGAAAATAATATCCATATGACGAAAAACCAAAGCAGGCAAGATCCGTTAAATTACGGCATAAGAATAAACAATAGGTTAGCATTTCTGATGTCAGATTCTCAAAGAGGGGATTACCCTCCAACGGATCAGTCACTTGCTTTTTTTAAGGAAATTAAAAAGGAATTAGAAGTAGAGATAAACAGTTTAAACGATTTGTTTGAGGCTTATGTGAATAAAATTAATAGTCAGGTATCAGACAAACAGATAAAAATGATTTCTACTAACTAATACTTATTTAGAGTATCTCTGTAATTCGAAACCCGCATTCGACCTATCCGAATTAAGTTCTGGAACAGGTAAATAGATGTTTCTTTGAACTATTAATATTGACAAATAATTAACTGTCAATTTGTCACTTGTTTGCAGAATATACTATCTTTGCAAACTGTTTGAGATATCGCAGAAGAGACAAGAGAATGGAGAAAATTATTGAGGAAAAAAATCAGGGTACCGCGCTTACACTGGATAAAGACCAGAAAAACACCCGTAATTTATATATAGAAAGCTATGGCTGTCAAATGAATTTTTCTGACAGCGAAATTGTTGCCTCTATTTTAGCGCAAGAAGGATTTAATACCACTAATTCTTTGGAAGAGGCAGACCTTGTTTTGGTTAATACATGCTCTATTCGGGAAAAAGCGGAGCTGACTGTAAGAAAAAGGCTTGAAAAGTTTAACGCCATAAAGAAGACCAGGCCTCATATGAGGGTAGGTGTTCTCGGGTGTATGGCGGAAAGACTGAAGAGCAAGTTACTGGAAGAAGAAAAGATTGTGGATATGGTAGTTGGACCGGATGCTTATAAGGATCTGCCAAATCTTATCCGAGAAGTAGATGAGGGAAGGAATGCCGTTAATGTTATACTTTCCAAGGATGAGACTTACGGAGATGTGGCCCCGGTAAGATTAAATTCAAATGGGGTAACAGCCTTTGTATCCATAACCCGTGGCTGTGATAATATGTGTACTTTTTGTGTTGTTCCCTTTACAAGGGGTAGAGAGCGCAGCAGAGATCCTCATTCAATTGTTAATGAAGTAAATGAACTCTGGGAAAAAGGATTTAAGGAAGTTACCTTATTAGGCCAGAATGTTGACAGTTATTTATGGTATGGCGGAGGTTTAAAAAAGGATTTCGACGCGGCATCAGCAATGCAGAAAGCCACAGCCGTGAATTTTGCCAATTTATTGGAATTGGTCGCGGTAGCACAACCCAAAATGAGGGTTCGTTTTTCTACTTCAAACCCACAGGATATGACCCTTGACGTTATTGAAACCATGGCCAGGTTTAGAAATATATGTAATTACATTCACCTGCCAGTTCAGAGTGGAAGCGACAGAATTCTAAAGGCAATGAACAGATTGCACACGAGGGAAGCGTATTTTGATTTAATAAATAATATAAGGAGCATTTTGCCGGACTGTGCCATAAGCCAGGACATGATTACAGGCTTCCCAACCGAAACCGAGGAAGATCACCAGGATACTTTATCTTTAATGGAATATGTAAAATATGATTTTGGTTTTATGTTTGCCTATTCCGAACGGCCTGGTACAATGGCCGCGAGAAAACTTGTTAACAATATCCCTGAGGAAGTAAAAAAAAGAAGATTAAATGAGATTATTGAACTGCAATTAAAGCATAGCTTTTTTAGAACAAAACAACACTTAGGTAAAGTTGAAGAGGTTCTTATTGAAGGGACATCCAAAAAATCTGATTTAGAATGGATGGGACGTAATTCTCAAAATACCGTTGTGGTTTTTCCTAAAGAGAACTATTCTGTTGGAGAATTTGTAATGGTACGAATAGAAAATTGCACTTCTGCCACTTTATTGGGCAAAGCAGTTGGTTATTCTGAAAACAATTAAGCATGGAAAGTGTACAGGCAATAAAACAACGTTTTGAGATTATTGGCAATGATCCAAAGCTCAATCGTGCCCTGGAAAAGGCTATTCAGGTTGCTCCTACAGACATTTCTGTCCTGGTCACAGGTGAAAGTGGTGTTGGAAAAGAGGCGGTACCAAAAATTATTCACTCTTTATCCCATAGAAAACACGCAAAATATATAGCCGTAAATTGCGGCGCCATTCCCGAAGGCACTATAGATAGTGAGCTATTTGGCCATGAAAAAGGGGCCTTTACCGGCGCAACCCAAACCAGAAGAGGGTATTTTGAAGTTGCAGATGGCGGTACTATCTTTTTGGATGAAGTAGGGGAACTTCCGCTTACCACTCAGGTGCGACTACTCAGAATATTGGAAAATGGGGAATTCCTAAAAGTAGGATCTTCTCAGGTCCAAAAAACCAATGTTCGCATTGTGGCTGCCACTAACATGAATATGATAGAGGCCATCAAAGAAGGAAAATTCAGGGAAGATTTATATTATAGATTAAGTACCGTAGATATTCATATTCCTCCTCTTAGAGAACGAAGGGAGGATATTCATTTATTGTTCAGAAAATTTGCTTCGGATTTTGGGCAGAAATACAAAATGCCCACTATAAGGCTTCAGGATGATGCCATACAACTTCTCACGAAATACAGATGGCCGGGAAATATCCGTCAATTAAGAAATGTTGCTGAACAAATATCTGTTTTAGAAGTGGGAAGAAATATAAGTTTGTCTACTTTAAACGAATATTTGCCAAATGCCAGCGATTCTAATCTTCCCGCCGTAATTGGGAGGCAAAAAAAAGAAAATGACTTTAGCAACGAACGAGAGATACTTTACAAAGTCTTGTTTGATATGAAATCAGATCTGAATGATCTCAAAAAACTTACTTTGGAAATGCTTCAAAACAATGATTCAGCTAAAGTACAGGAGGAAAATGAAAATTTAATCCGTAAGATATATGGCAGCAATGGGGAAGATATCGAGGATATTGAGGAAGAAAAGAGTAAAGCATTAAAAGTTTTACCCCTTCCGGAAGCCAGAATAGAAACAAAACCTGAAATACTTCAGGAAGATAAATATCATTTTGCCGAGGAAATAGAAGAGGAGGAAACACTTTCTTTACAGAAAAAGGAAATTGAATTAATCCGAAAATCACTGGATAGAAATAGAGGAAAACGAAAGGCGGCGGCGGCAGAATTGGGAATTTCTGAAAGAACACTTTATAGAAAGATAAAACAATATGATTTGTAACTAATTTTTTTGAATTGAACTATTCTGATAACTCTTTGAACTATATCTTTTGAAAAAAACATTTAACAGTATTGTGAGCATCTCCCTGATGTTTCTATTAATGGGTTGTGGTGCTTATAACTTTACTGGTGGTGATGTAGGTACGGCCACTTCATTCCAAGTAAATTATTTCCAGAATTATGCTTCCCAAAGCCCGGGATCTACTTTTGAACCAGGTTTGGACAGGGATTTTACTTTGGCATTACAGGATCTGATTCTTAACCAAACAAGTTTGGATTTGCGGAATTCAGACGCAGATTTGATATATGAGGGCGAAATTGTAGAATTCCGGATATCTCCAATGACAGCGACCGCACAACAGCGAGCCGCACAGAATAGATTAACCATGGGTGTGAATGTTCGCTTTTTTAATCGAACAAAAGAAGATGTAGATTTTGAACAGCGATTTTCTTTTTTTTATGATTACGACGCGAATACACAATTCTCATCGGTTAGAGATGAAGCACTCGGGGCTATTTTTGAAAGAATAACCCAGGATATTTTTAATGAATCGCTGGCAGACTGGTAATACAATACGAAATATATGGGGAGTCCCATAATATGGGTGATTCAAAAATTGTGATTTATTAGTTAATTGATATGAACGTAGCAGATTTTACATTCTTATTACAGAATCCGGATAAGGTTTTAGAGCCTGTTCAGACAAATCAATTGGAAGATATCCTAAATGAATATCCGTACTTTCAGGCTGCCCGCGCACTTCATTTAAAAGGACTCAAGAATCTAAATAGCTTTAAGTATAATAACGCACTAAAAGTGACGGCGGCTTACACCGCCGACAGGGATATACTTTTCGATTTTATTACTGCTGAAGTATTTCTTCAAAATTCAATTGCGGATACTATTTCCGGTAAAACCTTACCCCTGGCTGACAAGGAGATCCTCTCCGAAGAAGTTGAACCTAACCTGGATATCGATACTCACCTTATTGATGATTCTCAGGATCATCCTTTACCACAAAGTGCTAAGGATGCCGACAACATCCTTGATCCTTTACTTTTTTCATCAAAGGATCCTGAAGTAGATAAATACATAGCTGCCGAAAAAAAGGCAGAGGAAGAGTTAGAACTTGGCAAACCCCTCCCATTTACAAAACGAGAGAAACATTCTTTTGGGGAATGGCTGCAACTTACTTCATTTAAATCGATAAAAAGGAAAAAAGAAGAACCTCAGGAAAAAGAAAGAATGGAAATTAATTTTCCATTGGAGGAGGACATCCTGAAAAAGAAAAAATTTGAGTTAATAGACAAGTTTATAGAAAACAAGCCCAGGATAGTCCCAACGGAAAATCTGACTTCAAACGTTAACATTAAAGAATCAACTACGCTCGACAAAAATGAGTTGATGACTGAAACACTGGCGAAGGTTTATCTGGAGCAAAAAAAGTATAAAAAAGCCATTCAGGCATATAAGATTTTAAGTTTGAAATATCCAGAAAAAAGTAGTTTCTTTGCAAACCGAATAAAAGCAGTGCGAAAGCTACAGCAAGAAAATACAAAATAAATGAGCACATTTTCAATCTTTTTGGTCCTTATCATAGTGGTTTGTTTACTGCTGATATTGGTTATTATGGTGCAAAACCCTAAGGGCGGCGGATTATCTTCTTCATTTGGTGGAGGAGGAACTCAAATTGTTGGGGGTGTAAAAAAAACTGGTGATTTTCTGGATAAAAGTACCTGGACTTTAGCTACGCTATTGATAGTACTTATTCTATTATCCAATGTAGCACTAAAAGGAAATTTTGGGGAAGCCGAATCTAAATTACTGCAAGGTGATGATATAGAAAATGTGGTTCCCGAAACTGTTCCTGAGGAAGTACCTGTACCTGACAATAGTAATCCTTTAGATACGATTCAATAGAAAACAGCAAGGAAATATATTCAAATGCCAGCATAAATGACAAGCTGGCATTTTTATTTTAACATTATGTCAGTTTTTAAGAAATGGCATAATTTCTGCCCGATAGAAGAAGAAATTTATAAACTAAAAACTATATAATATGGCTAAAGTAAACATTAAACCACTTGCCGACAGGGTCCTAATTGAGCCTATGGCAGCGGAGACTAAAACGGCATCGGGGATATATATTCCGGATACTGCCAAGGAAAAACCACAAAAAGGGAAAGTGGTGGCAGTTGGCCCGGGTACTAAGGATGATAAAGTGACAGTAAAAGTCGGAGATACGGTACTTTATGGAAAATATGCCGGTACCGAGCTTAAGCTTGACGGATCCGATTATCTTATGATGAGAGAAAGCGACATTTTAGCAATTATATAATAACTGAAAATTA
>NZ_JBATKE010000214.1:0-3989 GCF_049669105.1 Eudoraea sp. | reverse complement strand
CAGTAAAGTTGCTGAGTGAAACAGGGTTTGGATAGATTTTCACAAAAACATCATTAGCAGCAGCATCATTAACAGAGAGGGAACCGTCGTCATTACTACAGCTTTCTCCATTCAATGCAAGGTTCTGAATTTCTGTTTGTGTTAGAGCTTTTGACAGAATATATACATCATCAATAAGTCCATCTACACTTTTACCGTTTTGAGGCTGATTTCCTATAGCTGCAGGGACGGAGGTATTTGCATTAACAGCACCTGTTTTTGGATTGGTTGTTTGTAAAGTATAATCTTTATAGATTTTCACATTACTGCCGTCATAGGTTACAGCAATATGTGTCCATGTATTGGTTGTTAACGACCCATCAGTTCCGAAATAGGTACCTGTAGTTCCTCCTGTTTTCAAACGAAAACGTATTTGGTCACCCCCGTTTGTACTAATCATCCAATAGTGATCTGCTTCTTGAACTCCCGTAGCTTTGGAAATGAGCCGTGCATCCGAAATATCAAAATCATCAAATTTAGCCCATAAGGCAATGGTAAATTCACTGGATGTGATGTCCATGTTTCCAAGACTAACAAGGTCATCATTTCCATCAAAACTTAATGCACCATCTATCTTGCCTCCTGTATTCCAGATTGCACCAGAAACATTACCATCATTGGTGCCCAGGCAATCATTGGCAACAGTACCACTTGTTTCGTTCATATCCCATTTGGCTATAATGTCAGGGTTAAAAGGAGATTCAGTCACCGAAACTGCACATGTAGCTGTTTTGTTACCAACCACTGTTGTTACCGTAATAGTTGCGCTACCTGCTGATACTGCTGTAACTAATCCGCTTGAATTTACCGTTGCCACAGAAGTATTATTTGATAACCAGGTTACCGATTTATTGGTTGCATTCGATGGCAACACTGTTTCAGTTAATCCAGATGTTGCTCCTACGTACAGGTTTAATGTTGTAGGAGATACGTTTACACTTGTTGGTTCTATGGCCGGGCCGCCACATGTATAAGGAATCTCGGCAGGCAGGTTCCATCTGTATGAATTCCAAAGGGAGGATGCATAACCAGGGGTAGGAGTATTTATTCCTCCTCCCTCATTAATCCAACGGTCGGTGTAAGCAAAAAATGCTTCGTGGTTCCATTCGTTTCGTAGGCCTAAAATCTGTGCTACAACCGATTGGCCTCCCCAAAATGATGATGTACAACAGGTACGGTAAGCATTTGACTCATCGTTAAAAGATGCATTGTTTGGATCCTGACAATGTCTGATACCCCATCGGGGAAAACCACTTGCATCAAAATAGGTTTGACAGTCTTCTCCAAACTTACTGTCGTTATAATCGAATCCAATATTTAACATCCCAGCGTGATCTAATAACTTACCGGCAATCAATATGGGAAGTTTTCTACCACTTGCATGCCCCCCGTCAGCAGGCCAGTAAACTCCGTTTCGCAAAGCCCCATAGCTATCTATACCTCTTTGTATCATCAGGTTGGCCAATAATTGGAGTTCATTTTCAGCATAATCAAACATTAATGATACTGCTACTTCTGTCATTTCATTTGTAATGGCTGCTCCATATCCTGGAGCATTATCAAAAGCAAAACACAGTTGGGTTGTCCATCCATTAAAATGGTCTAACATAGGACGCTCCATATATTTGGTAATGTTGGCGGCAACAGGTGCTATACCAGGTTTGGGTAAACGGGGCAAAATATCGTAACAAGCATCAGCAACACTATTCATTTCTTTATAATTGCTTCCAACATAAGGAGGTCTAAAAGTTCCTGCTGGAACTGCACTGTTTACAATAGTCAAAACCGCCATAGTTTGAATTTGGGAACGGTTATCGCATGAACCAAGTCTGCTTATCCACCCTTCAAGACCAGCACCGGTTGTGCAATCTGGCGGTCTGGTAACACTGATAGTTGAAACCAGGCTATTGACACCACTAACTGTTAGAGGATAACTTACCCTTAGGTTCTCGCGATAATACGTGGCAGCAGAACTAGCATCGTAACCGTGATAAGGACCAGCTTCAGGGTTTAAAACCGAACCATTTTTTCCGGGGATTTGTCCTGGCGAAACCGATGTTATAGTAACCGGGCCAACCACCCACCAATCGCCGGTAACAAACTGCCCGGTCTCGTACGCTTGATCAAACGTCCAGGTAATGCCGTACTGCGAAACGGAAGTTTGCATTTGAGCAAAAGCGTTTACTGAAAGCAGCATTAATAAAACTAAAAAACTTAGAGTTAAAACTTTTCTTTTCATGATACTAAGTTATATTTTAGTACATATTAAATATATCATTAGGAATCAGAATCAACGCTTAAAAACACTTTTAATCGATATAATACACTTTATTTTAACATTTATTGATGAAATTATGCATTTCACCGATGAAATACACAACTAAAAATCCTTGAACAAGAGCTATGTGCAAAATAATTTTTTACAACGGTTTTGTATATGGCTCGTAGCGTGCAAATTAGCAATAACTTTTCGGTTGAGCACGAACCATCCCGAAGCTTCGGGATTAATTTTCTTATTATCTTTTCTCAATAAGCCTACCGAAGGACTACGACTACCAAAATATAAAATAAAAACGAAGTCGTAAATTAAAAAATTTGGTGGACTAGCAAACCTGCCCGCCACCAAAACTCAATCAAAGTTGGCAGGCGGGTATACCTTAACTTCGTTTTAGCAACTGACTAGCTATTAGTTATATACGTTTTTGTGTGTAGTAATTTATTTCGATTTCTCTTTGAAGAACTCCCAAATTTCATTTGCCATCTCAAAATCTCCATTCTGATTTCCAACAATCGAAAGAAAGAAATTTCCGTAACGTTCTGTTTGGCTTGGTTCTGCGTGTCCACCATTATTTATTTTATAAAGCATAACTGCCGTATTATTATTTCCATTTAGATACGAATACTTAACAGCATTGCAATTGTCCGAATTGTTAACATCGTTTATGTTTTGTTCAATTGGTGCATCTATTATTCCATTTCTATTTGTCCAATATTGTAAAGTTTCTTCCGTTGATTTTACCAAACCTCTATTTCCTGTCATCTGTCCGCCATTGTATGGTAGAATTGGGTCTTCTGTACCATTCATAAATAGTGCTGAAACAGGAATGGTTGACTCTCCACATTGTGAATTATCTGACATAGATGCGATTACTGATGCAAACGCTGTTATTTTTTCTGGTATTTCCAATGCTAATCTAATCGCCATTTGTCCTCCATTTGAAACACCTGCGATATAAACTCTGTTTTCATTATGATTATATTCAGATTTTAATTTTGTCAATAACTCTTCAATAAAAAGCACATCATTAATTTCAGGGTTTCCTTGAGCATCAGACCTGCAATCATTCCAACCTCTTTTATTTTCAGAACCTAAAGTGCCATTTGGAACTACAAGAATAAATTGATGTAATTCAGCCAAGTCCAACCAAATCTTTTGAGGCGACTTCACATTCGTTTGTCCTATAACATCATCGAAATTCCCACCGTTTCCGTGAAGTAAAATTGTTAGTGGTTTATTTATAGTAGCGTTAGGAATATAAATATGATAATCTCGTTGCTGTCCATTAACAATAATACTCTCGTTTAAAATTAAATTTTCGAAATTGCCTTCTGAATCTTCATTTTTATCACAGGATGTCAGTAAAATTAAAAAGCTAATTATCAAAATTTTAGTCATAGTTCAGGGGTTTGTTTTTATTACACACAACGTGTTTGTGTATGATTTCGTTGCGTGTTTCAGCAACTAATTTAGCAAATACAAACCGAATAGAAAATCCGCAAGGATTTTCGTAAGTAGGCGAGTATAGCAATGAATTATACACGTCTTAAGTTTGTATTTTAATAAATTTGGTAATAAATCAGAAAGAATAAAAGAGAGAATTAAGGTTAGTATACACGGTGAAGCCTAGACTTCGACAACATTGATAATCCTCTCTCTTTTACTACTAAGA
>NZ_JBATKE010000213.1:0-19089 GCF_049669105.1 Eudoraea sp. | reverse complement strand
TTTGTCAGTCTTATTGGTCCGTCCGTAGATGATGTATTGGTTGTTGACTATTGGACGGAACAATAGAATAGATTACAATTTTTGAAGTAACGGAATACAAATAGTACTCCAGTGAAATAAATTGGCCGCGATTAGGTTTGGGCCAGAATGGCTTTATTTATCTTATTTACCAATGCTGGTCCTTCATAGACAAATCCTGTCCATAACTGAATCAAATCTGCACCTGCTTCCAGTTTTTCAAGGGCATCTTCCACAGAATGAATTCCGCCTACCCCAATAATTGGAAACGCCTTATTACTTTTTTCAGACAAGAATCTAATGACCTCAGTACTTCTTTTCGCAAGGGGTTTTCCACTTAATCCACCTTTTTCTTCCACGAGATCGTAATCTGATTTTAGATTTTCTCTGGCTATAGTAGTATTAGTAGCAATTATACCTGAAATCCGGGTGTCTTCAACTATTTGAATTATATCTGATAACTGGTCATTCGTAAGGTCAGGAGCTATTTTTAGAAGAATTGGTTTCTCAATTACTTGTTTATTTTGTGCGTATTTATGGTTTTCATGTTTTAACGCCATCAGGAGTGCCGTAAGAGGCTCCTTATCCTGTAATTCTCTAAGGCCCGGGGTATTTGGAGAACTTACATTTACCACAAAATAATCAACATGATCAAAAAGGGCATCAAAACATATTAAATAATCTTTGGTCGCAAGATGATTTGGTGTGATTTTGTTCTTACCAATATTGCCGCCTATTATAACATTATGATTTTTCTTTAAGTTTTCAACGGCTTCATAAACACCGAGGTTATTAAAGCCCATTCTGTTTATTATTGCGTGATCTGCTTTTAATCTGAAAAGTCTTTTTTTCGGATTACCATCTTGTGGTTTAGGTGTTACAGTACCAATTTCAATAAAACCAAATCCAAAATTAGAGAGTTCATTATATAATTTAGCATCCTTATCAAATCCGGCTGCAAGGCCAACTGGATTTTTAAATTTTATTCCAAAAACCTCTCTTTCCAATCGTTTATCATTTACGAGATAAAGAGATCTAAAGAGACCTGAAAATCCCATTTTAGATAGCAATTTAACAAAGGTAAATGACAGGTGGTGCACTTTTTCCGGGTCCAAAAGAAACAGAATAGGTCTAATCAGGAGCTTGTACATAATCTAAAAAAACTTTGTTCAAAAATACAAACTTCCATTAGGTTAGCACGCCATTACCAACTAATTCGTCTTTTCTGAAGTGTTAATAATCACTCCGGCAACAGATCCTCCCTAGAGGTTAATCTCTTGAGTGGTACACGCAGCGCTTCGTTACATAAATTAATATACCGCAGGTATTGATTTTCGTTAAGTATACCCACCAGCTTTTGGTCGTATATTTTAGAATTGGCAATAATCTGTGCACGAAGTGGTTTAAATTTTTCTGCCATGGCTTGCAATTCCTCTTTGTTACTTTGCGGATGTTTTTCCAAAAGAACATCAATTTGTTGCTCAATTACTTCATTGGCTTTGTTCAATTCCTCAATCCAGGATTCCATTTGAACAATCTGTTCATCATTAAGTTGAAATACTTTTATAATGGTTTCAGTATCCTTACCCCCAATACCTAAGTTACAATCTTCTGTTTGACCCAAGACTGTGAAGAAGATAAAAAACAGGAGAATAGAACTAATATATTTCAATTTCATAATCTAAAATCTTTTTAAGAATTTATCAAATAAACTTCTAACAAAACTGTGTTTTTTGACAAAAAGTATCCATGCCGCCAATTTAACGCTATGAATAAAAAAAGCTACCAAATTTGGCAGCTTTTTTTTATAATGTTCAATCTGTGGTTTATTTTAAAATGAAATTTACTCTTGCAAATAAGAATCTACCTCCAATTCCAAATTGCTGCGCTCTACGAGACCAATCAAAACGACCATCACTACGATTATTCCCACCGTCGGCCAAAGCCTCCGCCGCCCTATCGGGATAAGTGTCAAATAAGTTGTTTGCCCCGACTGTAAAGGTAAGTGAGGGTGTAGCTTTGTAACTCACAGAGAGATCCGTTACAAATTTGGAACTAAAAACCTGTTGTCTATCAATATTTGTAGTTGCTTCTGTAACTTTTCCAAAATAAACGCCTCTTAAAAAGAATATCCACTTTTCCGAAGACAGATTAAAAGTCAAATTCACTTTTGTTCTTGGCACTGCTTCTTCGAGGTAAACCCTACTATCTTCAGGGAAGTACGTGTCTACCAGACCTGCGTCTTCAAGTACCTGAGATGCCTTTATCTCTCCTACCTGCTGGGTCTTAGAAAAAGTAGCTGCCAAAGTTGAATTGAGCATCCATCCATCCCACACATTAGCTCTCTGGGTAATAACTAAATCAATACCTCTTGATTCCGTATCAATAGCGTTGGCAAAAAATGAAGCTGCCGAAGCATTTGCCTGTCTAAGCAGATTATCCAATTCTGTTCCGGTTCCTGGACCTACAAACTGTCCTGTATACACCACCCTGTCATTTATTCTAACAAAATATCCATCGCCCGTAATGGTAAGGTTGGCATCAGGTATTTGAGCTGTTAAACCTAAACTTACACTACTCGATGTTTCTTCTTTTAAATTTGGTATCCCAAGAAGATTGGCAGCCCTACTGTCATTGGAAAAAGTACCCACCTCCTGTGGGTTCCCATTCTGATCAAAAATGGTGGAAGTTGAATTAAAATATATCTGATGAAGAGATGGCGCTCTAAATCCGGTCTTTACAGCACCCCTAAGATTAATTTCCTCGGTAATTTTAACCCTTGATGAAAGCTTGAAGTTAATAGTAGATCCAAAATCACTGTAATTTTCGAAGCGGGCGGCAAGACTCACAAGTACTTTTTCAGAAAAATCGGCTTCTAAATCAAGATATCCTGCAATGCTGCTTCGGTCTCTCGATAATTCATTGTTAGGACTAAATCCTGGAAATACCTGCGATCCGCCTGGTCTGGAACTTCCAAAGAAATCCTGTGACGGCTGCTGAGTAGCAAGTGTAATTACTTCTCCTGCACCAGTATACTGAGCATAAGATGATTCTTGCCCTGCTACAATTTCATAGTTCTCATAACGATATTCTCCGCCAAAAGCCACATTAAAACCACTAAAGATATCATCATAAAACTGGGTAATATCCAGGTTGGTTGTATTTTGCGCAAAAGAAAAACCACCAGCATCAAAAGTTGTAGGTGATGCACTCTGAAGAGAAGCATTAAAAGTATTCCCTATTGTATAAAGAAATGCATTCCTTCCATACGTATTACTGAAATCCACACTCCAATCTCCAACTTTTCCTTTGATACCTATTGCTATAGATTGATCTTTAATATTAGAATTTATTTCCGGCAGAAATCCGTTAAGATACGCGGGGGTATAGGTTCTACTCTGATTGGGAAGTCTGTAAAAACCTGCAGAATTTCCTGTTCTCGAACTAATCCCGGCAAAAGAATATAATTCCGTTCCGTAGTCGTCTAAAGGAAGTGCAAAATTCGCAAAGAAACGACCACCTCTTAATGCAGACTGCCCGACTCTCATATTAAAATCACTTCTTACCAATCCCCTGGCTGTTAATTCAGATTCTGTATTATCAACAGATAGAATAGGCTGCAATTCTGCTTTTGTAGTTGCGCCCCCTATATCAATCCCTGCAGCATTTGCATATTGAATTACATCGGTTACATCGTCATCTAATAAGGCTGATACATCGTAGCCATCAGCATTTGCAAATCGTTCTACAGTATTGTACTGATTAAATACATCGCCTTCCCATTCTTTCATCCGACTATAGTCCTGTCGAACATCAAAATCTCCGGAAAAATTTAGATATCCTCCTCTTTCACCCAAAGAAATTCCATAACTACCAGCTACATTCGTAGCCTCGCCATCTGATCCTCCTGTTTGCCCATTGGCATTCTTTGAAAAATTTGCGCCAGTAGTTACTGTAAGATTTAATTCACCTGAACCTTTATTTAGAATAATATTGATTACTCCTGCAATTGCATCCGATCCATATTGTGCCGCAGCTCCATCTCTCAATACCTCAACGCGTTGTATTGAAGCTGCAGGAATAGCATTTAAATCTGTTCCTACACTTCCTCTACCAAATGTACCATTCACATTTACCAGCGAAGATGTATGCCTTCTTTTTCCGTTAATTAAAACCAATACCTGATCTGGTCCTAAACCTCTGAGCGAGGCAGGGTCTATATGATCTGTTCCATCTGAAATGGTTTGTGTATTGGAAGTAAATGAAGGCGCAACATAATTTAAAATCTGATTTAAATTTACCTGAGGGCCAACTTTCGCCAATTCCTTAACATCAATAACATCTACAGGAACGGTGCTCTCAGTGGCAACTCTGTTGGGGTTACGGGAACCTGTAATTATAACCTCGCTCAACGCCAAACCGGAAACCAGGGTGATGTTAAGAATTGTACTGTTTACCAGAACTTCGAGAGGTTCGTACCCTATAAAAGAAACAATTAACCTGTCACCAAGGATGGCATCTATACTATAGTTTCCATCAAAATCTGTTGTAGTACCAATAGTAGTACCTTTTTTAACCACTGAAGCTCCAACAAGGGGAACCCCCTGATCATCGGAAACCGTTCCACTTATCTGCCCATTTGCAGTGCAAATAGCACCGAAAACAAGAACCAAAATAACTAAGTAATATTGTTTCATATCTTATCAAATTTGAGTTAATATCCTCATAAGGTAAACAAAACATTTTTTAAACCGTACGTTATATTATACTTTCTTCATTTGGATCTTGAACTATAAAGCTATTATTGCGCTGTTTAAGGCTTTAAATAATATTGTAATTTTGATACAAACTAATTAGTATGCAAAAAATTATCGACCGGTTTATTAGCTATGTAACTATAGATACCCAGAGTGATCCAAATTCAAATAGTACCCCGAGTACAGAAAAACAATGGGTGCTGGCCCATAAACTTACTGAGGAATTAAAACAAATTGGTTTGGAAGATGTATCTATTGATAAGAACAGCTACATTATGGCTACCCTTCCTTCAAATATTAAAAAAGTGGTGCCAACTGTTGGCTTTATTTCACATTTTGATACAACCCCGGATTTTTCAGGAACCAATGTAAAACCCCGTTTGATTCATAATTATGACGGAAGGGATATCGTCCTTAATAAAGAAAATAACATTGTACTTTCACCGGATTATTTTGATGATTTACTGCTTTACAAAGGACAAACCCTTATTGTCACGGATGGCACTACACTCCTGGGAGCAGACGATAAAGCCGGTATTACTGAAATAATGACAGCGATGGAGTATCTTATTCAGCACCCGGAAATTAAACATGGTCCTATCCGTATTGGGTTTACTCCGGATGAAGAGATAGGAAGGGGAGCCCATAAATTTGATGTTAAAAAATTTGGTGCAGATTGGGCATATACTATAGACGGGAGCCAGATTGGGGAATTGGAATATGAGAACTTTAATGCTGCCGGAGCAAAAATTACCGTTATAGGTAAAAGTGTACATCCTGGATACGCAAAAGGAAAAATGGTAAATGCCATTGGCCTCATTAATGAGTTAATGAATTTATTACCAAACAAAGAAGTTCCCGAACAAACAGAAGGCCGGGAAGGATTTTTTCATATAAATCACCTCCGGGGTGAAATAGAAAAAGCAGAGTTGGAACTTATAATAAGGGATCACGACCGGTCTTTATTTGAGAAGAGAAAAAAGTTGCTAAATGATATTGTTAATGAACTGAATGTAAAACACGGAGATTTCTTCGCTGTGGAGATAAAAGATCAGTACTTCAATATGCGGGAAAAGATAGAACCAGTTTTTCATGTTGTTGAAATTGCAAAAGAAGCCATGCAGGTACTGGGCATAGAACCAATTATAAAACCAATTAGGGGTGGCACAGATGGTTCACAACTCAGTTATATGGGACTACCTTGTCCAAATATTTTTGCGGGGGGTCATAATTTTCATGGAAAGTACGAATATATACCAGTTGAAAGTATGCAAAAGTCTGTTGAGGTTATCGTGAAAATTTGCGAAATTGTAGCCAGCAAATAGAAGGTGCTATGGATATTGAAGAAAAAATAAATGCCTACTATTCCAAAAATCATAAATATAAAGAGGGTATTGCACAGCTAAGGGAAATTGCTTTGAAAACCCAATTGACAGAAACTCTGAAATGGGGTTATCCCGTATACACTTTTGAAAATAAAAACGTGTTGGGCATAATGGCCTTTAAAAATCATTTTGGTCTTTGGTTTTTTAATGGAGTATTCCTCAGCGATCCTAAGGGGGTCCTGCAAAATGCTCAGGAAGGCAAAACAAAATCCATGAGACATTGGAAATTTAAGGCAGTTAGCGATATAGACAAAGTAGATGTTCTCAACTATATAGAAGAAGCAATAGCAAATCAAAAGAAAGGACTGGAGCTAAAACCATCGCGTAAGACAGAAATCATCATCCCTAAACTTTTAAGGGAATCTTTATTAGCAAACACTGGGCTTAATGAACAATTTAAGGCCCTAAGCCCTTATAAGCAAAGAGATTATTGTGAATATATTAAAGGGGCGAAACAACAAAAAACAAAGGAATCACGACTAGAAAAGATAATTCCTATGATCTCCGGGGGCCTGGGGTTGAATGATAAATACAAATAAATTAGCAACTTGCTATTAAAGCTTATGGGTGTAAATTACTCATCAGACTTAATTTGCTTTTGTCTTTAGATTATTGAGGCAATTTCCAGCCATTATGATATGAAGCCATCATAATATCATTAGCTGTTTTATCCGTAAATCTGCCTTTATCTGCATCCCAATATATTCTATTCCCGGATTTATATGCAACATTTCCCATATGAGATACCATGGCTGCGTCGTAACCCACTCTAATCGGGGCATTAAGGTTCTTTGGGTCTCTGCTCATTACCGCCTCTATAAAATTCTTAGTATGAAGATCCAGACCATTTCCCTGATTCTGTTGCAGCGGCAGTGATTCCAATCTTGGAGTGCCTTCATTACCCCAGCCCTGAAATTCCTTTTCTGGAATTACTTCCCAACCGCTTCTATCTAAAACCAACGTGCCATTATTCCCAATAAAGGCTATCCCGTGATTTCTTCCATAATTTCCGCCGTCAATACCAGTAGCATGCTCCCAGAGTATGGAAAAATCATTATATTCAAAAACCGCTTGTAATGAATCTGGTGTTTCTGAAGCATCATTCGGATAGGCGAACTTACCTCCCAGAGCCATAACAGATTTTGGCGTTCCGGCCTTCATTCCGTATAAAGCATAATCAATAAGATGAACACCCCAATCTGTCATAAGTCCACCTGCATAATCCCAAAACCATCTGAAATTAAAATGAAATCTGTTAGGATTAAATAAACGTTCCGGTGCAGGTCCCAACCACATTTTGTAATCAACACCGGCAGGAGCATTCGCGTCTGCCTGTAAAGGAACCGGTTTCATCCATCCCTGATATGCCCAGGCTTTTGCCAGTCTTATTTCGCCCAGTTTTCCAGAGTGTACGAAATTAATCGCATCTACAAAATGAGGTTGACTGCGTTGCCATTGCCCAATCTGCACAATTCTTTTACTATTCTGAACAGTATTCAGCATAATTTCACATTCCTGCATTGAATTCGCAATTGGTTTTTCACAATACACATCTTTTCCAGCACTTAAAGCATCTGTCAATTGCAGGCAATGCCAGTGATCAGGTGTCCCAATAACCACAAAATCTATATCCTTATTATCCAACATTTTCCGATAATCCTTGTACCATTGGGGTTTCTTAATACCAGCTTTTTCAAGCTCAGAAGTACGTCGGGAAAGTACGTTTTCATCTACATCACAAAGTGCTATGACGTTGACTTCATTTATTTTTAAAAGAGAAAGCAGATTACTAAATCCCATACCATTACACCCAATTAATCCCATATTAATCTGATCGTTCGGGCCAACTTTTTTGCGCATTGAAGCTAAAAGTTCAACAGGAAATAGAAACGAAGTTGCTGATCCTAAAAGATATAATGAGCTTTTCTTAATAAATCTTCTTCTGTTCGTGTACATACAATTGTTTTATTGAAAAGCTTAATATAAAAAAATTCAACCAATTAATCGATCAAAAAAAACACCGGCAGTGGCCGGTGTTTTTTAATAAAATTGTTTTTATTCCTATTTTTCCTTCGGAACAACATTCAACTTGGAGCTCATTTCCATGGAAATGGCTGATCTGTCAAATTTTAGTCTTCCGGCCATGGTCTCGATAATACAGGAAAAATCCTTATCGTTCAAATCCACTACTTTGCCATGCAAGCCACTTTTAGTTACTATTTTATCACCTTTCTTTAATGCTGCTGCAAATTTCTTTTCATCTTTTTGACGTTTCATCTGCGGACGTATCATAAAAAAATATGCCACGGCAAAGATGAGTATCATCGGAAGAAATTGTCCTATATCACCCATAGTTTTTTGTTGAGTTTTGTCCTTCCTATTTAACAGGGCCCAATGCTGCCGAAGGTCCCGCGTCTTTAGGGTTAACAAATGCTTTAATCCTTAAAATTTCCTTTCCTTTTTCCGTATTCGCTGTTACGGTAATAGTCTTGGTAACCTGATTTTGACCAGAACCATTAAACTTCACAATAAGTTCGCCTGTTTCACCTGGTGCAATAGGATCTTTAGGCGGATTAGGAACTGTACACCCGCAACTACTGGTTGCATTGGTAATGATTAAGGGCGCATTTCCTGCGTTTGTGAATTTAAAGATAGTCTCCTGTGGAGTACCTTGCGTGATGGTTCCGAAATCGTGTTCCGTTTTTTCAAAATTCATTACAGGCAGGTTCTTGGCCTGCAAGTCTCTTTCGGCTGCCACTTCAACGTTTTCAGTATTTACCTTGCTGGAAGCATTCTCCTTACATGAGCTAAGTACTAATACAGCGGCTAAACCGAGGGCAATAAATAGTCTTTTCATTGTAATTTAAGTTTAAGATTTGCATGCAAAATTAAGGAATATTTGTTTATAATAAGCCTCTCCCTGTTTTTTTCAATTTTCCATTAATCCTATATTCCTTTACCAATTTATCCAAAATCCCATTTATAAAGATGCTGCTCTTAGGTGTAGAATACTCTTTAGCAATTTCTAAATACTCATTAATGGTGACTCGTTCGGGTATGGAAGAAAAACCAGTTAGCTCACAAATAGCCATTTTTAAAAGTATTGCATCTATATCTGCAATTCTATCCTTATCCCAGTTTGGTGTTTTTATTTGAATTTCTTCTTCAAATTTTTTATTATTTAATAGGGTTTTTGTTAATAATTGATCAGCAAAAACCATATCATCTGAGTCTTTTAAAAGCTTTGGTAAAAAGAAGGATTGACTATATTCTTCATTCACTTTCTTCAATTGTTTCAGAACAAAGGTATTTACCAGGGGAATGTCGTCTACCCAGGTTAATTTATCATCCTCAAAATATTCATAAATCCTTTCATTTGGAGCTATAACCTCCTTAAAGAGATTTGCAATTAGATTTTTATCGTCCTCATAGCTTTGTTCACCCAAAAGCATATATTGCTCAAAGAGTTCACTCTTTTTTATTTCATTAAATACTATTTTAACATAATCCTGGTGCAGATCCCAATTATTCAATTTCCGTTTAACCAATTCATTTTGCAACAGGGAATTATTAACAATTTGATTAAGCACTGCATTATTCAGAAATTTTTCTTTATTCGGATATTTTTCGTCATTTTCATGTAAATATTTCTTGAAAGATAATCTGATGAAATTTTCCTCCATTTTATGGAGCTCCATGAGAAGACTTAAAACAAGTAAATAGAGGATATAGGTATTGTCAATGCTTATTCGAAGAAATTTTTTCTGCTTTTCTAATGATTCATCGTGCGATAAGGTTAAGGCATAAATGCATTGCATCACTTTTACCCTGATTTGCCTTCGTGTAAGCATTTTAAAGAACCTTGTGTTAAATTAGAAATACAAAACGCAGCAAAAATACTAATCTATTTTAAATCCAAAACTAATTCTCAGTTTATCTTATAAGTTTTATAACATTTGCTTTGGGACCAATCAGCTATATTTGTCCATTAGATAAATCCTATTTGCATTACCAGCCATTTTAATGAAAGAACTCAGGCACTTAGACAAATACTTTAAAAAATACAGGTTTAAATTACTCATCGGCATTATCATCACTATTATTGCCAGAATCTTTCAATTGGTAATGCCTTCCTATGTAAAAAAATCTATAGAAGTTGTTGAAAATTACGTGGCCTCACAAATTACAGAACCCCAGGCAAGAGATTTACTTCTGGAATATATCCTGATCATTGTTGGGGCGGCTTTACTTTCCGGATTCTTTACCTTCTTAATGCGACAGACCATTATAAATGTATCACGATATATTGAATATGATTTAAAAAACGAAGTTTTCGATCATTACCAACTTTTAAGTCTGAATTTTTATAAAAAGAACCGCACTGGTGACTTAATGAACAGGATAAGTGAGGATGTTGGTCAGGTAAGGCTTTATACCGGACCCGCAATAATGTATGGAATTCAGACACTCACCTTATTCGTTTGCCTGATACCACTAATGTTTATTAAGGCTCCAACCATTGCATTTTATTCCTTATTACCATTGCCCATACTCTCCGTTTTAATATATCAGATAAGTAAAATAATTCATAAGCGCAGTACTAAAGTCCAGGAATACCTGTCAACTTTGTCAACCTTTGCCCAGGAAACCTTTTCCGGAGTATCAGTTATAAAGGCATATAGCCTTGAGCCTCAGATAAACGAGGAAGTAATTGTTCTGGCAAATGAAGGAAAAGAGAAAAGCATGGATCTGGCCAAAGTAAACGCCTGGTTTTTTCCATTGATGATTCTGTTAATTGGAATCAGTAATATTTTTGTTATTTATATAGGGGGTAAACAATATATAAATGGTGAAATCTCATCTATTGGTACCATTGCTGAATTCATACTTTATGTGAATATGTTAACATGGCCTGTAGCTGTTGTAGGTTGGCTAACTTCTATTGTACAGCGTGCAGAAGCTTCACAAAAGAGGATAAATGAGTTCTTAAAAGAACAACCCGAGATAAGAAATGAAGTTTTAGAAGACACCCCGATTAAGGGAACCATAGAATTCAGGAATGTCACGTTTACTTATGACGACACAAATATTACCGCACTTAACAATATATCTTTTATTATTAATGAAGGAGAAACGGTTGCTATAATAGGAAAAACCGGTTCAGGGAAATCCACTATTCTGGATCTGATTGCCCGGCTATATGACACTTCTTCAGGAGATATATTAATTGATAATGTCCCGGTTCAAAGATTAAATTTACATAGCCTGAGAGAATCTATTGGTGCCGTTCCGCAAGACGCATTTCTATTTTCTGATACTATTAAAAATAACATTAAATTCGGTAAGGAGTCCGCAACGGAAAATGAAATCCTGGAAGTTGCGAAAAAGGCAGCTGTGCATGAGAACATCATGGGCTTTTCTAAAAAGTATGACACAATTCTGGGCGAAAGGGGAATTACCCTTAGTGGAGGTCAAAAACAGCGGGTTTCAATAGCCAGGGCTCTCCTAAAAGACCCCAGGATATATCTTTTCGATGATTGTCTTTCTGCTGTGGACACCGAGACTGAAGAAGAAATTTTACACAACCTAAAACAAGCTTCACATCTAAGGACCACCCTAATAGTGAGTCATCGTGTTTCTTCAGCTAAAAATGCAGATAAAATTATAGTCCTGGAGGACGGAAAGGTACTCCAGGAGGGTACTCACAATGAGTTGATAGAAATAAACGGCTATTACAAGGAGCTATATATCAATCAACTATCAGGGAAAGAAATCTAGAAAAATGTTGCTGGATACGCTTTTTTTTTCCATTTTTGAATATATTTTAGGCATAAATACTAACTATATATTTAAAAAATGAGCGATAAAGATTTAATGGATCAGGAAGAAATTTTCTCAAAAGTTTTAAGAGCTGGGAGAAGGACGTATTTTTTTGATGTTAGGAGTACAAAGGCAGGAGATTATTATCTGACCATTACCGAGAGTAAAAAATTTACGCATGATGATGGCTCTTTTCATTATAAGAAACACAAAATATATCTCTATAAAGAAGACTTTCAATCATTTAGAGAAATCATGGAAGAAATGATGGACTATATAATTGACGAGAAAGGACATGAAGTCATCTCAGAAAGACATCAAAAGGACTTCAAAAAGGAAGAGCCGAGTCAGAACGGAGAGATTTCATCCACAGATAATTTTACAGATTTAGATTTTGATGATATCTAACCTTATATCACTTAAATAACTAAACGATCTTTGTATTCAAAGGTCGTTTTTTGTTTTTATACCTTAACTTATTAATATCTGCATAACAAATGAGAAAAACAATCACAACATTACTCCTTTTCTTCTCCTTTATAGGCATCGCTCAGAATTCAGTTGATCTTGACTATTATTTACCACAGAATATCACCTATGATAATAACATTCCCAGACCGGCCGATATAATTGGTTATGAATTAGGTGAATGGCATGTTACGCATGACAAGTTGATGTTTTATATGCAAACATTAGCCGAGAAAAGTAATCGCATAAGTATTGAAAACCGCGGATCTACCTTTGAAGGCAGGCCTATCTTATTACTTACTATCACTTCCCCTGAAAATCATAAAAACCTCGAACAAATTCGAGAAGAACATATTGCACTTACCGAAAGCGGAAATACCCCAACTTCTATAGAAAATATGCCTATTATAGTATACCAGGGATTCTCAGTTCACGGCAATGAACCCAGTGGAGCAAATGCTGGTTTAGCTTACGCTTACTATCTGGCAGCAGCTCAGGGCCCCGAAATCGAGAATTTACTGGACAATTTAGTTATTCTTATGGATCCGTCTTTCAATCCGGATGGGCTTCAGCGTTTTGCATATTGGGCTAATACCAACAAAAGCATCAACCTAAATTCGGATAATAATGAAAGAGAGTATCATGAAGTTTGGCCTGGTGGCCGGACTAATCATTACTGGTTTGACATAAATCGGGATTGGCTTCCAGTACAATTACCTGAAAGCCGCGCCAGAATAAAAACATTCCATAAATGGTTGCCAAATATTCTAACAGACCATCATGAAATGGTTACTAATGCCACCTTCTTTTTTCAACCCGGCGAACCAACAAGGGTTCATCCTTTAACCCCTGCCATGAATCAGGAGTTAACAGCACAAATTGGAAGCTACCATGCGAAGGCATTGGACAAAATAGGTTCTCTTTATTTTTCGGAAGAAAGATATGATGACTACTATTATGGTAAGGGATCTACTTTTCCCGATGTCAACGGTGGTATTGGAATATTGTTTGAACAGGCCAGTTCTAGGGGTCATATACAAGACACTGAAAACGGCATCCTTACTTTTCCCTTTACAATCAGAAATCAATTTACAACCGCATTATCAACTATAGAAGCTGCTAAAAATATGCGTGTAAAGATTCTTTCCTATCAACAGGAATTTTACCGAAACATGAGAAACGAAGCAACCAAAAGCAGGACTAAGGCCATAGTTTTTGGAGATAGCAAGGATGCCGCCAAAACCTGGCATCTTGCAGAAATACTTAGCAGACACAAAATAAACTTCCATGAACTTGCTGCCGATGTTTCTTTGGCCGGTAAATCATTTAAAAAAGATCATAGCTATGTAGTTCCTATGAATCAGAAAAATCATAGGTTAATAAAAGCTATGTTTGAGAAGCGAACAACATTTACAGATAGTTTGTTTTATGATATTTCAGCATGGACATTTCCCCTTGCCTTTAATGTTGATTATGCAGAATTGGAATCCTTAACGAATGCAGGGCCACAAATAACCGACTTTATACCGTTAACAGGGAGTGTGAGTCAACAAAGTAATTATGCGTATCTATTTGAATGGCATGAATACTATACGCCCAGAGCACTAAATCAAATTTTATCTAAAGGACTTAGAGCCAAAGTAGCAAAGTCGAGGTTTACGCTGGAAAATAACACCTATGATTACGGAACAATAATGATTCCAGTGCAAAATCAAGTATTGAACAGCAATGATTTGCATATTTTTCTAAAAGAAGTAGCTGAAGACAGTAAGATCATGATAAAGGGTGTAAATACAGGTTTATCACAGGGAATTGACCTGGGTAGTAACGATTTTGATCCGGTTAAAAAACAAAAAGTTGCCATAGTGGTAGGCAGCGGGATACGATCTTATGATGCGGGAGAAATTTGGCATTTATTTGACACCCGTTATAATATGAAGATTACCAAAATTGATAAAGAATATATTAATTCTGTTGATTTGAGTTCTTACACAGCTATTATAATACCCAGGTCATCAGGTAAAAATGCGAATGATAAAATTCTGGCTAAAAAGTTAAATGATTGGGCGAAAGAAGGTGGAACGCTTATTGGTTATGGAAATATGGCGGATTGGTTTAATAAACATGAGTTCATGAACTTAAAATTCAGAAAGGATACCCTAGAAGCCAGGGATATATCATTCGAACAGAAGTCTGATTTCCTTGGTGCTCAGGTTACAGGCGGAGCAATATTTGAGGCTAAACAAGATCGCTCTCACCCCATTAATTTTGGATACAAAAACGATAAAGTATCCTTGTTTAGAAATACAAACGTTTATATTGAACCAGATAAGGATAGTTATAACAATCCTATTAGGTATACCAATCAACCTTTACAAAGCGGCTATATTTCGGAAGAAAATTTGGAAATGATTAAAGGTAGTGTTCCATTTAAGGTACAAAGACTTGGCAAGGGCCGCGTTATTTTATTTACAGATAACACCAATTTCAGGGCCTTTTGGTATGGAACAAATAAATTTCTTATGAACGCTATTTTCTTTGGAAAAATAATGTAAAAACCTCCAATTTATAATTCCCAAAATTTGATCTAAGTTACGGCTAAACAGTTAATAGGTGATGAAATTAGAGTTTATGAAGTTTCGTTTTTTTAGCTTATAACTACTAACTTTAATCCTGTTTAAAATAAAGCTTTAAAAGATGTCAAGAACACCAAGTAATATGTTGCCTTTAGGCACAATTGCCCCTGGTTTTAATTTACCAGATACCGTAACAGACAAAATGGTCAGCCTTGATCAAATAAAAGGTGTAAATGGCACCCTCATCATGTTTATCTGCAATCATTGTCCATTTGTTAAACACGTAAATTCTACCATAACACAACTGGCAACTAATTACCAAGCCCAAGGAATAGCTTTTATTGCAATCTCCAGTAATGATGTGGTAAATTATCCTCAGGATGCCCCGGAACTCATGAAACAAACGGCATTGTTGGAAAGATATAGTTTTCCATATTTATTTGATGAAACGCAGGCGGTAGCCAAGGCATATGAGGCCGCATGTACTCCGGATTTTTATCTTTTTGACAAAAACCTAAGACTTGTTTATAGAGGCCAATTAGACGATTCCAGGCCAGGAAATGGAATACCTTCAACCGGATTGGATTTACGTAATGCTTTTGAGGCGTTGTTAAATAATGAACCAATAGATCCGGTTCAAAAACCGAGCATTGGTTGCAATATAAAATGGAAATAAAATTTGAGGCTGTAGCAAGTAAAACCTGTGAGCTCTATTGTAAACTCGGAATAAAGGCTTACAAAGAGCACTATTTACACTTATGGAAAAATAATGATCCTACCCCTTACATTGAAGAAAGCTTTACTTTAGATGTTGTCGTAAATGAATTGAAAGATAATTTATCATCTCTTTGGTTAATGTATATTGGAGATACTGCGGTTGGTATTCTTAAACTCATCAAAGATGCTCCAATAGGACCCTATAATTCAAAGGAAGCTACCTTACTTGAAAAAATATACATCCTAAATAAATTCTCCGGTAATGGTATAGGGAGCCTTGCGCTTAGTTGGGTTGAAACATACTGCCAGAACTCTAACAAACAGGTGTTATGGTTGGAAACCATGCAAAAAGGACCAGCGTTGAATTTCTATCTTAAAAACGGATATCAAATACTAAAAGAGAAACAATTGAAATTTGATCTGGTTTTGGATAAACAAAAGCCAATGTATGTGCTTTTGAAAAAAATAAATTGACCTTCGTTTTTTAGTTGATATTCATTTAACCTGCCCTGTCAAATCCAACTCTCACTTTTTAAAAGATTTTTAATATGATTGTAATGATGGTTGCCATGCCAGACATATCGACCTATATTTTCTGCAATTGTAGTTGATTCCTGACTCTCAGGATGAACAAAACCACGTTTCAATTCTGAAGAAGAAAGCCCTTTAAGTAAATACACTAATTTAGCATGTACTGCACTTAGGTGTTTCAGTGATAATTCAATAGGGGCTGTTCTTGAGTCAAAAAGCTCTGCCCATTTCTTTTCAAGATAGGGTTTTATTAAAGGAGTTTCTTCTGTTAACGCCCACTTAAAACGAATATAGCTATGGTGGTGGCTATCGGCAACATGATGAATAACCTGGCGTATAGTCCATCCACCGGGTCTATACGGAGTCTCTAATTGAGTAGTTGACAATTCTTTTACCAGCAACTCCAATTTATTCGGGTAATGTTCTAAAATACGAATCCATTCTAAAACTTGATCTTCTGAAATTGTAGAAGGCACCTCATATTTACCGATGGGATACCGCAACTCGTCTAGTTTTGTTTTTTCCATATTCAAAAATAGTGATTTTGAGATCCTGAAGCCAAAACAAAACCCTTGCGGTACTTTTTATTTTTAGTAGTCAGGACAGTTTAATCCATTAAACTTTAATAGATATTTAACCTGGTATTGACCAAAATCATTTCATTAACTACTAATTTTATAGACTTATAAATTCTAACTTAAAAAAATATAACATGGCAACAATTCGATTGGGTGACATTGCCCCAGATTTTACAGCTGAAAGCTCTTTAGGAAAGATTAATCTTTATAATTATTTAGGTGATGGATGGGGCATTCTTTTTTCACATCCAGCAGACTTCACCCCTGTTTGTACTACTGAACTTGGTACAGCTTCTAAATTTAAGGAAGAATTTGACAAACGAAATGTAAAGATGTTAGCCCTTAGTGTTGATGGTATTGCTTCTCACCATGAATGGATAAAAGATATTAATGAGACACAACATACAACGGTCAACTTTCCGATAATTGCTGATGAAGATAAGAAGGTTTCCTCCTTATACGATATGATACATCCTAATGCCGATAATAATCTTACGGTTCGTTCAGTATACATAATTGCACCGGATAAGACGGTTAAACTAATTATTACCTATCCTGCTTCTACCGGGCGTAATTTTCACGAATTATTAAGGGTTATTGATTCTCTACAACTAACTGCGTATCACAAGGTAGCTACTCCGGCCAACTGGAACCATGGCGAGGATGTAGTGGTAAGTCCATCTATACCAACTGATGAAGCACGTAATATCTTTACCAAGGGAGTAGAGGAAATTAAACCTTACCTCCGTATGACTCCCGATCCTTCAACGGTATAAAAGAATTTTAGCATGAATAAAAGTCTCCTGAGATAAGGAGACTTTTTTTTGTGTCTCCTATATGGCTATACTATTTATTGATACCAAAAATAGGTTTTCCGGTGTTGGATCATGAAAGACAAATAAAGAACTTGGTTAATAAAATTTAATATTTTAATAGCCTTAAACTTGATCTTATTACCAAACTGCTTTAACTTTATGATTGTCTTGAATAAAGAAATATTCCCCCTTTTTGTAAACAACTTCAAGAATTATTCTTTTTTAAGGGATTAGTAAGTAGGGTTTACAACCGCAAAGGTGTTATATAAGAAAGAAAATCCCCCGCCAAATAACCTAATTAAGATGTTATGTCTGTTTTTTTTGTGATTGTCTTCTTTTTGTTGGCCATCAATTTAATTCTTATTGTTTTTAGTATTAATAGGTCCAAATAAAAAACTTCTTCCAAATTAATGAAAGAAGTTTACAGTAATTAATAGGTAGCTTTTAAGGTCTCCCCAGCCCTATTATTTTTTATTGGATATGTCCGTTTATTTAACTTCCATAAGTTCAACATCAAAAACCAGGGTAGCGTTTGGAGGTATCACACCACCAGCACCAGCACTCCCGTAACCAAGTTCAGATGGGATTACAAAACGTGCCTTATCACCTACTTTTAATAAACTAATTCCTTCATCCCATCCGGGTATTACTTGTCCTATCCCCAATTGAAAATCAATAGGCTGATTTCGCTGGTATGACGAATCAAATACTTGCCCGTTAGTCAAAGAACCTTCATAATGTACAGAAACCGTATTTCCTTTTGTTGCTTTATTACCATCTCCCTTTTTAAGAATCTTGTAACGAAGTCCACTGTTTGTTTTATCAAATCCAGAAGCAACTTTATCTAATTCTGCCTCTGCTTTATTCTTTTCTTCCTGAAGTCTTAGTTCCCGTGAACTTTCAAAGGATTTAAAGGCTTCAACCGCATTCCAGGATTTTGCTTCAGTTCCAATTCGAACAATTTCAAGGCTATCAATTGAATCTCCCTGCGCAATTTCATCAACAATCTTCTGTCCCTCAATAACATTACCAAAAACTGTGTGCTTATTATCTAACCATGGAGTAGCTACATGTGTAATAAAGAACTGACTTCCATTTGTGCCAGGACCTGCATTTGCCATAGAAAGTACTCCAGGTCCTGAATGTTTCAGGTCCGGGTGAAACTCGTCATCAAATTTATAACCGGGATCTCCTGTCCCGGTCCCCTGAGGACAACCACCTTGAATCATAAAATCCGGGATTACCCTGTGAAAGCTAAGTCCGTCATAATAAGGTGTGTTTTTTGGTTTGGCACTATTTTCCAGTTTTCCTTCCGCCAGTGCTACAAAATTACCTACAGTACCAGGGGTCTTATCGTAGGCTAATTTTACTGTAATTTCTCCTTTTGAAGTATTGAATTTTGCGTAAATTCCGTCTTGCATATC
>NZ_JBATKE010000212.1:0-1606 GCF_049669105.1 Eudoraea sp. | reverse complement strand
TGGCGGCCGCGGCCGTGGAAGACAAGGATGCGGAGGCCGCGCAACGTGTCATCAAGACCGACTACGAGATCGACGAAATGGAAGTGGAGGTCGAAGAAGCCTGCCTGAAGGTTCTGGCTCTGCACCAGCCCGTGGCTATAGACCTGCGATTTCTGATTTCTGTGATTAAAATCAACAACGACCTGGAGCGCATCGGCGACCAGGCGGTCAACATTGCACAGCGGGTCGAGGTGCTGGCCAAGCGCCATGATGTGAATTTCGACTTCGACTACGCCCAGATGGCCGAAAAGGCCGAAACCATGCTGCGAATGAGCCTGGACGCCCTGGTCAATCTGGATGAAGACCTGGCCTTAAGAGTGGTCACGATGGATGACGAGGTGGACACGATACAGAGAGATGCCTACGACCGTATCAAGAGCGCCATGAAAGAAAACACCGAAAAAATAGGCTACATGATCAACCTGCTGCTGATATCCCGCCACCTGGAGCGTCTGGCCGACCATGCCACCAATATCGCCGAAGAGGTCATCTACCTGATCGAGGGCGAAATCGTTCGGCACAGCACTTATTGAAGACGAATCGTAGACCAATTGCATGTTTTGCGACGAATGATTTAAGCGCGCAACAATCAGACGATTCCGCTTTGCTGTATTTGGCAAACAATGCCGAAAACGATAAGAGGCTTTTTATTCTGTCATTCACATCTACCTGACGTTTCCTCCCTTCTCCCATCAGGGATCCTATGAACACGACAATGGGAATGCTCAATCCCAGACCGAAGAGCAGCAGAAGTATGTCACCATGTGAGGCACCGGCCACCGCCAGCATGTTGTCGGTGCCCATGCTCAGGTCTGCTACGACGAAGATCCAGAAAGCCTTCCAGAGGCTTCCCGCCTGCTTGTTTTCTTCGGACGTTGAATCATCGCTCAGCAGTTGCACGGCCAGCCAGAGAATAACGGCACCACCGGCGAGTTTGACAAATTGAAGTGACAGCAATTTGGCAATCAGAAAGGTGGATGCTACGACCACCGTCTTCATCGAATTCTTTTGAATCGCTCTGCCATATGCGTTAAACTGGCCTGCGCCGCGCCAATCGCCGCGCGTTTGCGGTTGCCTTACGGTGCAATGGGGCCAGTAATTTTCGGCCGGATCGCCATGGGTTGTATTCGCCCGACAGCAAACCAAGAGCCAGCCGCAGCCAGGCCGCATGAATCTCCATGGCTGCTGCGATCTTTTCGATGACCATTCTGCGGTCCTCTGCGGTCACACGCCGTTTTGGATGATGCCAATTGAACGCCCAATTCAAATGGCGCAGCACGATGGTCGTCACAGCCCCTGCCCAGAGTTCGGTGACCATCTTTCCAAAACCCCAGGCATCCATCACCGAGGCGGTCGGCTTTGAAAACGATGAAGCGAAATCGAATGGGTTTTTCACGGGTATGATTATCCTCCTACAGGTCCGTTTGGGATTCCTGCTCGTTAAAACGTCAATTGAAAATCAGTCAACCCCGTCGCGCTTATAGCGAAACCTCTCGACGCGATTTTTACGGAAAAATTCAGCCCGAATCCATCATCATCGCACCGCGGGCACCGACGGCTTTTCGTC
>NZ_JBATKE010000211.1:0-2784 GCF_049669105.1 Eudoraea sp. | reverse complement strand
ATACCTTCGTTTTATTCCTAATTGTAAATTTTGGCTGGTACCCAGAGCAACCAGTGTGGACCAATTTTTTTTTAATAATCTTTGCCAGGACAAATCTATGTTTGAATTTTGGGTTATTAAGCTATCCCCCTGATAAGACAGGTTATAATTCCATATTAAATTAAAGAAGGTCTTCTTATTCCTATAATCCAAATTACCAGAAAAGGCTATTGTAGTAACATCACTACTTCTTGAATAATTTCCACCAAGACTTATATTTCCATTAAACTTCTTCCAAAAATTTCCTTTTATTGGATGAATTTCAACAATGTCATCAATAAATACTTCTTCCTGTTGTCCATTCCTTATTAAAATGACTTTTCCATTGGTTTCAGAGGCCTCAAAAGAGCAATAATAAATAAGCCCGTTTTTCATTTTTATTTCAAATTGCTTGCTAGAAATAAAAGTATTCACATAAGGTTCCTCAACACTTATTGTACCCATACCGTCCATTTTCCATGTAACTACACCGTATTCCATTTTTCTGAAATCCCCTTTTAGCACATTACCATTTACATGAACTATTGTGTCTGTTTTTTGAGCAAGCCCTTTTATTTGTGGAGTCACTATAAAAAATAAAAATAGAATAATATGTAATGTAGCTTTATTCAAATTTTTAGTTTTATGATTTCGTTTATCAAGATTTAGACTGTTATTAATTGTTGATTTTTATGCCTCTTTATGTTTCAAAATGAGAAGGTAAGTAATTATTTAAGCTAATTATAAGCCAAAGGTGGTTTTCTAATTTTTGTGTTAACTTCAAAAGCACGGCCTAATTTAAGCAAATCGCTTTCATGAAAAGGCTTTGCAATAAATGTAAGGCTTATGGGTTCTCCGGTTTCCTTGTATCCCATGGGAATAGTTAATGCCGGATATTTTGCCACTGCTGCATAACCAGCATGGTAATTGTTTATAGATAAAATGGCATCTAATTGGTGCTTATCCATAGGAGTATCAAAAAATAATCTTCCGTTTTCCTCCAATCTATTTTTAATGAGTTGCAATTCCTCCAATGAAGTTGAATCTTTAAGTATTCCATCAAAAATTGATTGCCCGTAGGGAATACGCAACACAGAATCAGCTAAATTAAATTTAACAATCTCCTCAAGAGTGCGCATAGGAATTTCTTCTTTATTTTGGACGTTGGTGTTGAGATATTCAGGAAGATCATTTTTCATATCAATATTGAGAAGTGTTAGAAACCCATCCATAGATACCTCCGGCGCGGTAAACTCTATTATTTCTACACCCTGTTTTTTAAGTTTATCAATCGTATTCCTATAAATGGAATCAGTTTCCAAAAGGTCTTTAAAAACCCCTAACCGTTTTCCTTTCAGACTCCCTGGATTCAAAACCGCTTTAAAATATTTTTCATCGGTACCTACAGACTTATTATCAGCCATGTCCTTACCCGTCATTGCCGAGAGTAAAATGGCATTGTCTATTACATTCTTAGTCATTGGACCCGGGGTATCCAGTGTACTTGAAATGGGAACAATCCCCGACCTGCTCAAAAGTCCAATGGTAGGCTTTAAACCAACTACAGAATTTAGACTAGAAGGGGAAAGAATAGAACCTGAAGTTTCTGTACCCACCGCAGCAACCGCATAGTTGGCGGCAACAGAAGTTCCGCTCCCTGCGCTTGAACCTCCTGTTTCAAAAACCCCCCTGCCATACGGATTCAATGTCTGTCCGCCAATAGCACTGTATCCCAGAGGACAGCCATTACACATATAATAGGCCCATTCACTAAGATTAACTTTGCCTAATATTAAAGCTTTGTTTTTCTTTAATTGTTCAACAATAAAGGCATCTTTTGTTTCATTATCTTTAAGGGCAATTGCTCCGGCCGTAGTATTCATCCCGGCTGTACCAATATTGTCTTTAAGGAGAATCGGCATGCCAAAAATTGGATGACGGTCTTCTGAAATTAAATTGTCAAGCTCCCTGGCTTCCTCTACCACATTTTCATTTAAAGCTATTATAGTATGTAATGTAGTGCTGCTATCCAGTTCAAAACGATAAATTCTATAGAGAAAAAACCGAACTAATTTTTCATAGGTCAATTTTCCATCCTTTATGTGTCTTTGAATAGTGGGTATATCCTGTTCAAGAATCAGGGGTTTTAGTTGATTATAATCGGTCTCAGACATTTCTGCCACTTCGTGATAGAGCGGCCGGAAACTCTCATTTCTGTCTGATACCCTGGACTGTATCAGTTTGTAACGCATTCGTGATTTTTCATGCTCCTGGCTCACTGCTACATCAGAAGAATCATTGTAGGTTTTCCATAGTACCACAGAGGAATAATCTACTTTCTTAGATTCCTTGCAGGAAATAATTAATAAAAGACCGAGTAGGAAAATTAGCTTTTTCATTGTTTTGTATTTACTTGTTTAAGGCTCCAAACAGAGATATTTTGTTCATTCATGCGTACAAATTCATCTTTATCTTCTTTTTGGGCTAATTCTAATGATTTTTGTGCTGAAATAATGGCGCTGCCATAATCTTTCAATGCAGCTTCAACCAAAGATTTAACCCTGTAAAAATAATAGGTATCCCCTTCTAATTCAATGGCTTTATTAAGATAAGACAAGGCCTCCGGATATGATTCTCCCTGTTCCTGCAGATAGCGTGCCGCTTCATAATACGTTTGAGCAGTAGGATTTTCTGCTATTTTGAATGCAATTTCCTGCCTCATTTTTGTATCAGTATCCACTGAAATTGGGATTTTTAGTAGGGTAT
>NZ_JBATKE010000210.1:0-3046 GCF_049669105.1 Eudoraea sp. | reverse complement strand
ACATAGACGTCATTGAAAATGAAGTTCCAAGTCCGCCAATTAAGCAGGAACTTGCCTATTATATAGGGAAAAGAAATTTAATTTATACAAAAAGCCTCGACAGCCTTTATCATAAGATTGAACCGCTGATAACTAAACAGGAATATGCCTCCGAAATTAAAAAAGCTTACCAGCAATTAAAGAAAATCGATAAAGGCCAGGTTTCTCCTGATTTCGAATTGGTAAACACAAAAAATGAACTTATTTCTTTAAAAGATCACAAAGGGAAATTGGTGTATATAGATGTCTGGGCAACCTGGTGTGCTCCATGCATAAAGGAATTTCCCGCATTGGAGGGATTAATTTCCGAATTCAAAGACAAGGATATCTCATTTATAAGCATTTGCATGGAAGACACCACTGAGCGATGGAAAAAAATGATAGTGAGTAAGAATTTAAAAGGCATCCAGCTCTTTGCCGAAGACAGAAATGTTTCTTTTTTAAAACACTACATGGTGGAGGGAATTCCAAGATTTATGCTGATAGATAAAGATGGAAAAATAATTGATTCAAAAGCTATGCGACCTTCTAATCCAAAACTAAAAGAGCAAATAGAGGTCTTGTTATAAAATAAAAAAAAGATGAAAAACCTATTTCTACTAATCTCAATAATAATACATGCTACTCTAATTAGTCAAGATTTCAATCGGGAAAAAATGGATAAGCTTTTCTCACTTATTGAATCAAAACAAAAGGGTATGGGAAGTATTTCTATTTTCGAAAAAGGTGAAGAAATGTATCAAAATTCTTTTGGTTACGCCAGTATTGAGGAAAATATTAAGGCCATAAATAAAACCAAATATCGTATCGGCTCCATTTCTAAGACTTTCACGGCTGCGATTATTATGAGTTTAATAGAAAATGGTAAATTAAGCCTAACTGCGCCACTTGCCGATTTCTTTCCGGAAATCAAAAACTCGTCAAATATTACTATTGCACATTTATTAAAACATCGAAGCGGTATTTTTAATTTCACAAGTTCCGAAGATTACCCATCGTGGATGGAACAATCGATTTCAAAAGAAGAATTGGTAAAAAGAATTGTCGCAAATGGTAGTTCATTTGAACCCAATGAGAAATTTGAATATTCTAATTCCAATTATGTTTTACTTTCTTTTATTGCGGAAAAAATAGAAAATAAAGAATATGAGGAGATCATAAAAGAGACGATTTGCAAGCCTTGTTCCTTAGTAAATACGTATTACGGTTCAGATATAATCGTAAAAAATAATGAGGCAAAGTCCTATACAAATACAAGTGATTGGAAATTAGCCACCGAAACTGACATGTCTGTCCCTGTTGGTGCAGGCGCAATAGTTTCCAATCCAACAGAGCTCAACCAATTTTTAAATTGTCTATTTGATTATAAAATTGTTTCAGAGCAAGCAGTGAACTCAATGATTAAAATTGAAGATGGCTATGGAATGGGTATATTTCAGGCACCGTTTTATGATAAAAAGGCTTATGGACATAATGGGGGAATCGATGGTTTTCAATCAAACGCGTTCTATTTCCCTGAGGAAAAAGTTTCGGTTGCTTATACCTCAAATGGAGTGGTAATGCCCATGAATGACATCTTAATCGGAGCATTAAGCATTTATTTTGGAAAAGAATATGCGTTGCCAGAATTTAATCCTCCATTGGATTTAAAACCAGAAGAATTGGATACATATCTCGGTATTTATTCCAGCCCTGATTTCCCATTAAAAATAACGATAAGCAAAGAAAAAAATAAACTGATTGGCCAAGCCACGGGTCAATCCTCTTTTCCTTTGGAAGCGTATGAACCGAGTAAGTTCAAATTTGACCAGGCTGGGTTAAAAATGGAATTTAAACCAGATGATAACAAAATGATCTTACGTCAAGGTGGTGGAGAATTTGAACTAAAAAAGGAATAAAAAAGCGTATAAGTGTTTAACGTTTTAGGTAAGTTATAGAATACATTATCGGTAATTACAGTTTAAATAAAGGATTATTTAACTTAGTCAAATAAAGTATTTATGGTCAATAATCAAATATCATTGTTGGCAACAAGCAAAGGCAAACTCATATGAAAAAAGTGATACTTGGAATATTAACTTTGTTAATTCTATCCTGCAATGAAAAACCAATAGCGGAATTTTCTTTAAGCGGAACAACAAATAATATTGAAAACGGAACGGTTCTTTACCTTGACCGCAAAGAGGTTTTAATAGATTCTGTAGTAGTTGAAAATAATTCTTTCAGTTTTAGAACTAACCTGCCAAAATCACCAATACAAGTAATTTTGAGAACAAAAAACTTTTCAAATTATCGATTCCTTTGGTTAGAAAACAAGCCAATGACCTTTGACGGTTCCAAAACGGATTTTAGAAATGCAATAGTTACTGGTTCTAGCGAAGAAGATTTAAGCCAGACTTTAAGTAAAGAGATTGATTCACAACCAGGAGATGAGCTGAAAAAATATATTGCGTTTGTAAATAAACATCCCAATAGCATTCATAGTGCATATGTGCTCTCGGTATATTCAAAAACTTGGGGAAAAGAAAAAACTAAAGAACTTTTTGACAAATTTTCACAAGAAAATAAAAACTCTGAATATGGAAAAAGTATATCAAAATATATTACACTGAATAAAAATCCAAAAATTGGAGAAAAATATGTTGACTTTGAAATGGCAGATACCAATGGAAAAATGAGAAAACTATCCGAATTTAATGGGAAGTTAGTTTTATTAGAATTCTGGGCTTCAAATTGCGGACCTTGTAGAAAAGAGAATCCAAACTTGGTTAAAACTTATGAAAAGTATAGGCCGAAAGGGTTTGAGATTTTTGCTGTTTCTGAGGATACAAAAAAGGAAAGTTGGTTAAAAGCAATTGAAAAGGACAAATTACCTTGGTTGCAAGTTAGCGACTTAAAAGGCGCAGATAATTCAGCTTCTCTAATTTATGGGGTTTATGGAATTCCTGACAATTATTTGATTGACCAAAACGGAGAAATAATTGAGCGAAATTTACGTGGAGAAAAG
>NZ_JBATKE010000209.1:0-3623 GCF_049669105.1 Eudoraea sp. | reverse complement strand
CTATATTCAGCATTCGGGGTGTAGCGTAGCCCGGTTATCGCGCCTGCTTTGGGAGCAGGAGGTCGCAGGTTCGAATCCTGCCACCCCGACGAACCGCCTTTTAGGGCGTATCAAAAACCTGTTAATCATATGATTAGCAGGTTTTTACATTTTCCTTGTATTCATTTGAATCCATTTGAAACCATCCTTTTGGTGTGCAATTCGGTGTGCAAAGCGGTACGCAATTTGTTGTAAATTTAAATAGCATTTAGCCCATTTAGATGTTGTCTTTAAACAAAAAATGTTTAACCAAAAAGATTTTTTAAAGAATCCCGAGAAGTTCTATGCAACTTTGGTGGGGCTGCCAACTGGCGAGAAGGATGTTGCATTTAAGTTGCTCAGAAGTACCGGGGTAAAGATTCCAAATATTCCAACAAATCATCATCAAGTGGCGATGAAGATTATCAAGAAGTTGCAAAACGGGATTGGTAAGGCTTTGAGGTCCGGGGAGATAGGATACTAGAATATTTCTTTTTGGTTAACCAATTTTTTAGAAAAACAAAATCGTTCCGTAAAAGGTCAATTATCAAGACTATTAAAAAAGACCAAAGATGGGACTCTTAAGGAAAAGCTTTACTCCTGGTCAAAAATAGTCTTATAAAACAGCTACCAACGATTGAAGGGACCATGCCTAGCTTATTTTCTCCAACTTTGCTTTTTATTGGCCGTTTTACGAAACTTCAATCAAAGTTTTAAAAGTCTTTTCGATAATTGAATAAAAAAATAAAAGGAAACCACATTAAATTTTGGTCATAATAATTGTCTCTTTGTCTATTCAAAAGCAGATAGCTGGTGTAGCATTGTTCTGTTAAACTAATACTTGTGATATTCATATTTAGTATTAGACTGATTATAAGTCTCTTATAATAATTCATTATCTTTAAAATGGAAAAATAAGTATCCTTCATAATGATTGAACAAAGACGATTATCTACTGTCCTTTTCGCAGATATTGTCGGCTATACCTCACTCATGCAAAGTGATGAAAAACGTGCCATGCTTTTTCTTAATCATTTTAAAGAATTAGTAGAAAATATTGTTCCTGCCTACCAGGGAGAAATAATTCAATACTATGGTGATGCTGTGCTTTTGACTTTTGAAAGTGCCACCGCAGGTGTGGAATGTGCAATTGAATTGCAGCAAGCATTTATAGAGAAAGAAATTCCTATTCGTATAGGTATGCATCTCGGAGATGTGATTTTCAAAAATGATAATGTCTTTGGTGATGGTGTCAATATAGCCTCCCGTATAGAATCGATGGGTATTCCGGGATGTCTTCTTGTCTCGAAGACCATTCGTGATCAGCTGGTTAACAAAGGGGATTTCCTTTTGCACTCTCTTGGTCCATTTGAATTCAAAAATGTTGAAGAACCTATGGAAGTGTTCGCTATTACAAATGAGGGAATGGAGTTACCAAAGCGGGAACAGATAAAAGGTAAGCTTAAAGATTCTGAAAAGAAACCAGCTATAAAATGGACAGTACCAATCTTTATTATTAGTGCTTGGTTGCCCATAGAGTTATTCAACTATGTCATCGAAAGATACAGCCTTGATCCAGTACTCTTGGACTTATTCATACTGGTTACAATTTTTGGATTACCGGCAACGCTAATTTTTTCTTATTTTAAAGGTAGATTCAATAGGATAGCTGTGGGATTGCAAATACTAAATGGAATAGCGATGATAGCCGTTCTTTTTTATTTCCTGACTAATCCTCTGGCACTAAATCCAGGAAAATTGAGGCTAATAAAGCTGTATGAGGGAAAATCAAGTGTTTTTAAATCACTTAATTCCCTGGCGGTACTGCCATTTTCAAACAACTTAGGCGATGATAGTCAAAAGTATCTTCTTGCCGGAATGCACTTTGGTTTGATTAATGAAATTGGGCAATTGGGAAGTATCCATGTCATATCTGAAACCTCATCGCTTCCTTACCAAAATACGAACAAAAGTATCCGGAAAATTGCAAAGGAATTAAATGTTGATGCCATCATTGAAACCTCCCTGTCCAGGATAGACACCATAATTGAATTGAGGATAAACCTGATCAAAGCTTTTCCTGATGAACAGGTACTATGGAATCATTCTTATACTACCTCTTTGAATGAGCTCCCCAATCTTTACAAGGAGGTCACCAAAAATGTAGCATTAAAAATCAACAAAGCACTTCGTCCGGAGGAAGAACAGAAATTACAGCCTAAACGAGTACCTAACCCAGGTGCTTATGAAGCCTTTCTTCGTGGATCGTATTATATGGGTTTTCTAACCCCAGAAGGGTTTGAACTTTCTAAAAAACAATTTAAAAAAGCCATTGAAATCGATCCCTTATTTGCGCCAAGCTATTCCGGAATTTCAGGTATTCTGGGTTCACAAAGACAAATGGGCTATGTTTCAGGGGCCGAAGTCAATCTTGTGATAGATAGTTTGCAGAAAAAGGCCTATGAACTTGACAAGCTGAATTCTGTAATCTTAATGGGCAGAGCCGCTGATCTTACTTGGTCAAAATTTAATTGGAAGGAGGCGGAAAAATTCTTCAAAAAAAGTTTAGATATTAATCCCAATGCAGCTGAAGCTCGTACATACTATGCGCATTTTTTGATGATCCAAAATCGATGGGAAGAGGCCTGGGAACAAATGAAATATGCCATAGAACTAGACCCTGAAAATCCCTGGGTAATAAGCTTTAGTGCGATGATGTATTTTATCGATGGTAAAGTATTTAGCGCCGCAAAACACTCGGAAAGGCTTATACGAATGGCCCCCAATCATCCAATGGCCACGGCAATGCTTTTAGGAAAGTATATCTTTCAAAAAAATTATGACCAGGCCATTGTTGAATTAAAAAAAGACCTAAAGAGAACAAGAGCCACGGATTTAGAATCTGTTATAGACAATGCCTATAAAAATGGTAACTTCAATGAAGCAGTTAGATCCAGTGCGACTTACCTTGAAGATTATAGTAAAGAACACTTTGTAGCTCCAAGTATTATTCACAGCCTTTATAAAATTATTGATGATAGAGAAAAACAACTCGAATGGATGCTAAAAATGTTTGAGGTCAATGACCCCAACCTCCCCTATTTCGCAATAAGAAGTTCTGACCCTATCCAGAAAGACCCTACTTATGTCCAGATCATGAAAGAAATCGGACTTTGGTGAATTGATACTAATCAAACTTAAAATTACAATAAATAAAAATGTCAAGGGATTGTACGAATATATATGTCGTAAGAATCATTAGAAATAATAAACAACACCACAATATCTGTCATGGTATGGTGCGGACAATGGCACAAGGAAAAACGCCTAGTGAATAAATCATTATTATATAATCAATTTGAAAAGTCCCTTAAAACGAACGATTTTGGAACTAATCGATTTCAGATATAGCTCCTTGATTAGTTTTGATATAATAATAGGTTTTACTAAATTTATGGGATAAAGAATTACTTCGATTGTGTCTATTTACACTAAAAATTGCATAGCGGTGTACCACTTTAAATTAGCAAGGTAAAAACATAAAATACAGACAGGCGAAAGCCTGTATTGGATTAACTTGAGCAACAACCCCATTTCAGGATCAC